>JBEDHJ010000100.1:0-9236 GCA_041174205.1 Cyanobacteriota bacterium
CTGTTGGTCTACGCCGCTGCCCACCGCTGGAGGGTGGCGCTTGTGGGCGCCAGCCCGGAAGTGATGGGGCTGCTGGTGGAGCGGCTGCAGGCGGAGATCCCTGGGCTGGATCTGGCCTTCAGCATCCATGGCTATCAGGACCCTGAGCAGTGGCCGGGGATCGAGGAGCAGCTGCGCCAGGCCCGGCCTGATCTGGTGCTGGCGGCCCTGGGGGTGCCCCGCCAGGAAACCTGGATCCAGCGGCTGCATCAAGGTCAGCCTGGCCTCTGGATGGGAGTGGGCGGCAGTTTCGACGTTTGGTCGGGCACCAAGCAGCGCGCCCCGGAGTGGATGGGCCGGCTGCAGATCGAGTGGCTCTACCGCCTGATCCAGGAACCCAGCCGCTGGCGGCGCATGCTCGCCCTGCCGGCCTTTGCCTGGGCAGTGTTGCGGCGCGGCTGATGCAAGGGCTCCCGCTGCGGAGCCAAGCCAGCAAAAAGCGGTGGAAGCCAGGCCCCCACCGCTATGTCTTGCAGTGCTGCGGGTTTGTCCTCAGCGGAAACCCACGGAAGCCTGCCAAACGAAGGCGAGCAGCAGGAAGAAGAGAGGAATGATCGGCAGGATGTCCACCAGGGGCGCGAAGGCCTGATAGGCCTCGGGCAGCTGGGCCAGGGTCTGCAGGGCGTAGGCGGCCATCCCGGAATGTTCGTTGGCTAGAGGCGGACGCTACCACGTGTGTGCGGCCGGGGAGTCGGGTTCCCAGGGAGCGAAATCCTCTGCAAAACAACCGTCGCGAATCGCGCGTGCCATGGCGCTGCTGAAGCGCACCAGTTGGGTGATGTTGTGCAGGCTCAGCAGGATCTTGCCCAGCAGTTCATCGGTCTTGATCAGGTGGTGCAGGTAGGCGCGGCTGTGCACCGTGCAGGCCGGGCACGGGCAGCTCGGATCGAGGGGGGTGTGGTCGTGGCGGAAGCGGGCGTTTTTGAGGTTCCAGCGCTCGCCGCCCACCAGCGCCGCGCCATGGCGGCCCAATCGGGTGGGGAGAACGCAATCAAACAGATCGAAGCCGTTGGCCACCGCGATCGCCATCTCCGGCAGTGTGCCCACCCCCATCAAGTAATGAGGCTTGTCGTCGGGCAGCAGCGGGCCCACCTGGCGCACGATCCGGTGCATCTCCTCAGCCGGTTCGCCCACGCTCACCCCGCCCACGGCGATGCCGGGCAGACCCATGGAGCTCACCACCCGCGCCGATTCCTCGCGTAGATGCGGGAAGCAGCCCCCCTGCACGATGCCGAACAGGGCCTGATCACTTTTGGTGTGGCTGGCGATGCAGCGCTCCAGCCAGGCATGGGTGCGGCGGCAGGCGGCGGCCACCTCGCTTTCAGTGGCCGGATAGGGCGGGCACTGATCGAAGGCCATCGCCACATCGGCGCCCAGGGTCATTTGGATCGCCATCGAGCGCTCGGGGGTGAGGTCGATGCGGGCGCCATCGCGGGGGGAGCGGAACACCACGCCCCGGTCGTTGATGGTGTTGATATCGCCCAGGCTGAACACCTGGAAGCCGCCTGAGTCGGTGAGCATCGGGCCGTCCCAGGCCATGAAGCGGTGCAGGCCGCCGCCGTCGGCCACGATCTGCTCGCCGGGCTGCAGGTGCAGGTGGAAGGTGTTGGAGAGCACCATCTCGGCGCCGGTGGCCTTGAGCTGGGCGGGCGTCACGCCCTTCACCGTGGCCAGGGTGCCCACCGGCATGAACCGCGGGGTGTTCACCACCCCATGGGGGGTGTGAAAGCAGCCGCAGCGGGCGCGGGTGTTCGGGCAGTAGGCCGTGATCTCGAACGCGAACACCAGCGAGGCAGCAGGATTGGCTGATCCCATCGTTGCTGGCCGTGGCCAAGGCCCCGTTTCGCGCCGCCTGGCTGGGGGATCTGGCCGGGGCTTGGATCTTCTACAGCGTGTTGCCGCTGCCGCCCGGGATCACGCCCCGCTTTGAGCGCATCGCTCGCTTTGCCCCCTGGGTGGCGCTGGTGATCGGTGGCCTTGAGGCGGCGCTCTGGCAGCTGCTCAGTTCCGCCGGTCTGGTGGCGCAGCTGGCGCTGGTGTTGGCGCTGGGCATCTGGCTCAGCGGTGGCTTGCACCTGGATGGCGCCATGGACACTGCCGATGGCCTGGCCGCCGGCCCCAGCCGTTGCCTGGAGGCCATGGACGACAGCCGCGTGGGGGCCAGTGGCGTGCAGGCCCTGGTGCAGGTGCTGTTGCTGCGGCTCGGTGGTCTGGCGTTGCTGGCCGCGGCGGCTCCCTGGGGGTTGGTGTGGGCAGCGGTGTGGGGACGCGTTGCGCCGCTCCTTGCGATGCATGCGTTTCCTTATTTGAGAGACCCCGCCAGAGGCACCGCAGCCTTTCACCGCGACAACTGGCGCGGTCTGCTGCCGGAATTGGCGCCAGCGCTGCTGTTGCTGGGAATGCTCAGCGGTTTGGCGTTCAGTCTTGGGGCGGTGCCCTGGTGGTGGCTGGGCTGGCTGGGGGTGTTGCCGGCTCTGCTGGTGCCCTACGGCCTGGGGCGCCGGCTCGGCGGCCACAGCGGTGACAGTTACGGCGCCTGCGTGGAGTGGACCCTGAGCTGGAGCGTTCTGCTGATGGGCCTGATCAGTCGTTGGCCGGCAGGCTGAGCCGGAAGGCGTTGCCTTCTGCCGGCAGGGTTGGATCGATCTGACTGGCGGGGATCAGCAGCTCCAGCTCACCCCCCAGGCTGCGGGCCAGTTCCCGGGCCAGGGCCAGCCCCAGGCCACTGCCCTCCAGCTGAGCACCGCTGCTGCCCCGCACCCCTTTATCAAAGATGCGGTTCCGCTCGGCGGCGGGGATGGCTGGGCCGCTGTCCCAGATGGTGAGCTCAAGCTGGGGGCCCAGCTGTGTGTGTAGGCCGATCGCCCCGCCGCTGCGGCTGTAGCGAAAGGCGTTCTCCAGCAGGTTGGCCACGATCTCCGCGATGGGGCCGGCATCGCCCTGCCAGGCGGGCAAGGAGCCCGGGGCGCTCCAGGGGCGGCCTTGCAGGTTGGCGGTGGCAGCAGCGCGCTCCAGCAGGGGGGTGAGGATCACGCTCAGTGGTTGCTGGGGCTCACCGCTGAGGGCCGGCGGCAGCAGGGCCAGGGGGGCGGCAGCGCTATCGCTGCTCACCAGGGCCGGTGCCTCCCGGAGATGGTCGATCGCCTCCACATAGCGCGTGATTTGGCGCTGCTCGCCCAGCAGGCTGTCCACCAGGCTGAGATTGCGGTCATCGCCATCGAGGCGGCGGCGCAACAGCTGGCCGAAGGTGCGCAGAGCGGCTAGGGGGTTGCGCAGCTGGTGCACCAGCAGCTGCAGTTGCTCGTCGCGCCGATTCAGTTCGCGGCCGAGGCGCTGTTGTTCCAGATCCAGTCGCAGCGCTTCTGTGAGGCAGCGGGCCGTGGCGTCCAGGCGCTCGCTGAGGGTCTCAGGCCAGGGCCAGCACTCCGCATCCACCCGCAGGGCGCCCAGCAGCAGGGCATCGTCCTTGAGGGGGAGCCAGCGCCGACCGGTTTCCGGGTCGGGGCTGCTACCGGAGCCGGTGCGCTCCGCCAGGGCCAGCGATTGCGGCCAGTGGCCGATGGCCAGCAGCGACGGCTGACCGTTGGGCTCCGGTACCGCGACGTAGACCACCAGCGCCCGCAGGTCGGGACGATCCGTGAATTGGGCCAGCTGCTGTTCGAGCAGAGCCAGAAACCGCTTGGAGACTTGCATCTGAGCGGTGACCGGGGTGGCGGGCGGTGCCCTCAGCTCGGGAAAAGCCAGGAAACGCTCCGTCCCATGTTCGAAATCTGGGAAAAAGTCTTAAGATTCCTGGTATCGACCAATACCTCGCGGCCCGGGCTCGGGCGGCGCGGCTTCGGCCCCTAGGCCGCGGTTGCAGCTTTCTGCAATCAAGGCTACAGCAGTGGATGTTGCGTCCTCTGCTGAACGGGCTGTCGCTGCCGCGTCGCTGCCTCGGCTCGCAGGTGTATGGGCGTTGCTGGGTGGTGCGGTGTCAACCGCCCATCTCCTGTTCGTCCCCATCCATCCTGCCCGTCAGGGCTTCCGCTCCATGTCCAAAAAGCGCAAGCGCATCAGTCGCCGTCGGCTCGCCGGCCAGCGTGTTCTGGCCCATGTGCCCACCCACAACCTGGAAACTGGCGAATACAAGCCCGTTACCGCAGCTCGCCGCTACATCGCTGAAGCCGCCATCGTGCCTCCCGCGATCCTGAATGTGCGTCGCAACGAGCACACCACGGATCGTTTCTTCTGGGGCGAGAAGGGTCTGTTCAGCGCTCAGTACGCCGAAGAGAACCACTTCCTGTTCCCCTCCCTGCGCGAGATCGTCGATCGCATCGGTGAGGACACCCTGTTCGCCGGCCTCGAGGCCCTCGCGGCCGACGACTGGGAAGAGATGGAAGAGTACGAATACGCCTTCGTCTGAATTCCTGCGGACTGGACGCGTTTGCGCTTCAACCGGCCTTTCGGGGCCGGTTTTTTCATGCCTCTGAGTTTCTGGCGGCTTAGGCCGGTTGCCCCAGCGAGCGGCGCACGAAGGCAGCGATCTGTGGCAGCACGCTGGCATCAATGGTGTGGCCGCCGCTGAACGGCAGCAGCGTCGCTGCGTTGCCGGCGGCCAGCAGGCGTCGTAGCGCCTCTTCGCTGGCGGCATAGGGCACCACTGGATCCTCGCGGCCATGGCTGAGCAGCACCGGAGCTGTGCCGCCAGCCGGCGTCCAGCCCTCATGGGGATAGCCGCTGCAGGCCACGATGCCCGCTAGCGGCAGGCCACTGCCCACATCGAGGGCCATGGCGCCCCCCTGGGAGAAGCCGAGCAGCACGGTTTGTGCCAGCGGCACGCTGGTGGCCAACTCCTCCAGCCGCTCCTGTAGGGCCTGTCGCGCCGCGGGCAGTCGGCTCCAGTCGATCGGCTGCAAGCCATACCACTGGCGGCCGGTGCCGTAGGGATGGGCTTCGGGGGCCCGCAGCGCCACCACGCTCACATCCGGGGTCACCAGCATCGGCCCCAGATCCAGCAGGTCGTCCGCATCGGCGCCCCAGCCGTGCAGGAGCACCAGGCGTTGCGAGGCGGCGGCGGGGCCGAGCTGGAGGTGATCGGAGAGGGAATCGGCCACAGGAGGAGCGAGCAGCTGCTGCGTAGGTTGGAACGCTTGCCCTCCACTCAACAGCCATGGCGCCCACGGCCCTGCTCAGCGTGTCCAACAAGGAAGGCCTGGTGCCTCTGGCTGAAGGACTGCTGGCCGCCGGCTACCAGCTGATCTCCAGTGGCGGCACGGCCGCGGCGCTGGCAGCGGCGGGCCTGCCCGTGACCAAAGTGGCCGAGCACACCGGCGCTCCTGAAATCCTCGGCGGCCGGGTGAAAACGCTGCACCCCCGCATCCACGGCGGCATCCTGGCCAAGCGCTCCGAACCTTCCCACCAGGCCGATCTGGAGGCCCAGGGCATCGCCACGATCGATGTGGTGGTGGTGAATCTCTATCCCTTCCGCGAAACCATCGCCCGCCCGGATGTGAGCTGGGATCTGGCGATCGAAAACATCGACATCGGCGGCCCGGCCATGGTGCGCGCCGCCGCCAAAAATCACGCCGATGTGGCGGTGCTCACCAGCCCCAGCCAATACCCCGCTTTCCTGGAGGCCCTAGCCGCGGGAGCCCTCAGTGAGGCCTTGCGCCGCCGGCTCGCTCTCGAGGCCTACAGCCACACCGCCGACTACGACACCGCCATCAGCGCCTGGCTTGCCAGCCAGCTCAGCCAGGAGGAAGCCACCACCGAGCAGCTCACCCTGAGCCTGCCGGCCCGCCAGAGCCTGCGCTACGGCGAAAACCCCCACCAGAACGCCACCTGGTATGCCCAGCCCGGCGCCGGTCTCGGCGCCGGTGAGCAGCTGCAGGGCAAAGAGCTCAGCTACAACAACATCCTGGATCTCGAAGCCGCCCTCGCCACGGTGCGCGAGTTCGGCTACGGCGGCCAGCCGGCCGGCGGCAACCCCTTCCAGCCGGCAGCGGTGGTGGTGAAGCACACCAATCCCTGCGGTGTGGCTACCGGCACCGGCAGCGCCAACGCCCTGGAGCGGGCCCTCGATGCCGATCGCGTGTCGGCCTTTGGCGGCATCGTGGCTATCAATGGCCCGGTGGATGCGGCCACCGCCGGCCATCTCACCAGCCTGTTCCTGGAGTGCGTGGTGGCTCCGGCGTTTGAACCCGCGGCCCGAGAGCTGCTGGCTGCCAAGGCCAACCTGCGCCTGCTGGAGCTGGATCCGGCGGCAATTGAGCGTGCCAGCCGTCAGCAGCTGCGCAGCGTGCTCGGTGGGGTGCTGGTGCAGGAGCTCGATGACCAGCCAGTGGATGAAACCGTGTGGCAGGTGGTGAGCCAGCGCCAGCCCACCGCTCAGGAGCTGGAGGATCTGCGCTTCGCCTGGCGTTTGGTGCGCCATGTGCGCTCCAACGCGATCACAGTGGCCAAAGACGGCCAGAGCCTGGGCATTGGTGCCGGCCAGATGAACCGGGTGGGCTCAGCTCGCATCGCCCTGGAAAGCGCTGCTGCAAAGGCCAAAGGTGCGGTTCTGGCCAGCGATGGCTTCTTCCCCTTCGACGACACCGTGCGGCTGGCGGCTGAGTACGGCATCAAGGCTGTGATTCAGCCCGGCGGCAGCGTGCGCGACGCCGAGTCGATCGCCGCCTGCGATGAGCTGGGTCTGGCGATGGTGACCACCGGCCGCCGGCACTTCCTGCACTAAGGCCGCCGCCTCTGCCCTAGTTTCGCCAGACCCCGGCCCCCGTTCATGCCCGAGAGCCTCGCGTTCAACCTCAATTTCCTGCATCCCCTGGCGATGTGGGCGCTGCTGGCCCTGAGCGGCTACGCGATGTTTCTGGGCATCAAGGCCAAGAAAACCCGCACCGCTGACGCCGAAACCCGTAAGACCCTGATCAAAGGGCACTTCGCCAAGCGCCACTACCTGTATGGCAGCGCTGTTTTGGCGGTGATGGTGCTCGGCACCTTCGGCGGCATGGCTGTCACCTACCTCAACAACGGCAAGCTGTTTGTGGGGCCGCACCTTCTGGTGGGCATCGCCATGACCACAGCGCTCGTGATGGCGGCAGCGCTTTCGCCCTTGATGCAGCAGGGCAACCTGATTGCCCGCAAGATCCATGTGGGTCTGAACATGGGTGTGGTCACCCTGTTCCTCTGGCAAGCCGTCACCGGCATGCAGATCGTCACCAAGATCTGGGAGAACCGGCCGGCCTGAGCCGGCTGGTTCTCAGAACTGGGCCCGCCGCCGCGGCGGGCACTCCAACTGATGGGTGGCGTGGAAGTCTTCCTGCACCTTCCAGGTGAGTTTGCGGGAGATCTGGCGCACGATCTGGCGCAGCAGATGATCGCCGCTGCTCTGCACCAGCGCTTCCGGCAGGAGGCCGATCACTGAGGGCAGCTTGATCCACACACTCAGGTCCAGCTCCCAGCGCACCTCCGTGAGCGCTGCATCCGACGTGTGCTCATCCAGTCGCAGGGCGGCGTTGAACTCCACGTCGTAGAGGTCGCGTAGGCCCGGCTGGAATTGCTCAGGCGGCACGGTGCAGATGCGGTAGATGCCGGCGCTCTGGGGAAGCAGCTCCAGTCCGATGGTGGGCTCCACCTCGAAGCCGAAGTTGCCGAACCGGCCGAGGGTGAGCACGTAGCCGTTGCGGCCCAGGGCGTCGACCTGCATCGGGGCCGCGCAGCGCCGGAACCAGCCCTCATGGCGATCGAGGTAGGCCGCCACCATGGGGGCCGGAGCCCGCATTTCCATCAGATCGGCGAACTGGCTGCTGTAGCAGCGCACCCGGCTGTCGTCGCTGTGGCGCAGCGATGGCTGCAGCACGTCGCTCGTTTCAGGCAGGGGATTGGTCACCGATGAGATCAACGCAGTCGGTTCTCCCCGGGCCTGAACCAGTGAATGTTGAATCAATGTAAAGCCCGGCTGGGGCCTGAATTGCAGTCCCTGTGACAGCCCGCTTAGGCGTCGGCCAAGTCAATCAAACGGCCGATCACGTCTTCAACAACACGGTCGGGTGTGGAGGCACCCGAGGTGATGCCCACGCGCAGTGGGCCCTCGGGCAGGAACGGCGCCACCACCTCCAGTTCGCCCCCCAGGGGCATGTGCTCGATGCGATTTCCAGGCCCGATGCGTTCAGGGGTGTCGATGTGGAAGGAGCGGATGCCGCGGCTCACCGCGATTTCCTGCAGGTGGGTGGTGTTGGAGGAGTTGTAGCCGCCGATCACCACCATCAGATCGAGGGGCTCATCCACCAGGGCGAACATCGCGTCCTGGCGTTCCTGGGTGGCGTCGCAGATCGTGTTGAAGGCCACGAAATGGTCGTTGAGCTCCACGGGGCCGAAGCGCTGCAGCATCGTGCGCTCGAACATGCGGCCGATTTCCTCGGTTTCGCTCTTGAGCATCGTGGTCTGGTTGGCCACGCCCACGCGGATCAGATCGCGGTCGGGATCGAAGCCAGGGGAACAGGCCTTGGCGAAGCGGGCCATGAAGGCGTCACGGTCGCCTTTGCCGAGGATGTAGTCGCACACCAACTGGGCCTCGGCCAGATCCAGCACCACCAGATAGGTGCCCGCAAAGGAGCTGGTGGCCAGCGTTTCCTCGTGCTTCACCTTGCCGTGAATGATCGAGGTGATGTCGTGCTTCTTGTGCTTCTCCACGGTGTTCCACACCTTGGAGACCCAGGGGCAGGTGGTGTCCACGATGTGGCAGCCGCGTTCGTTGAGCAGCTGCATTTCTTGGACGGTGGCGCCGAAGGCCGGCAGGATCACCACATCGCCGCTGGCCACCTCGGAGAAGTCCTTCACGCCACCCTCAACGGCGATGAACAGGACATCCATCTCCCGGAGGTGATCGTTCACCGAGGGGTTGTGGATGATCTCGTTGGTGATCCAGATCCGCTCGGTGGGGTAGTGGCGGCGGGTTTCGTAGGCCATGGCCACGGCCCGTTCCACGCCCCAGCAGAACCCGAAGGCTTCAGCCAGCTTCACGCTCAGGCGGCCGTGTTGCAGCTGGTAGCCGTTTTCCCGCAGGCTGGCGATCAGATTGCTCTGGTAGGCCTGTTCCAGGCTGCCGGCCACTTCCTCGCCCAGGCCGAAGCCGCGGCGGTTGTAGCGATCCGAATGGTGCAGGGATCGCTTGAACGCGCGGGTATCCACGGCGGCGGGCACGGGGGAAGCCAACT
>JBEDHJ010000101.1:0-5632 GCA_041174205.1 Cyanobacteriota bacterium
ACCCAGTTGTGGTCGAGTCCGCTGGGTTCCTGCTGCTGCAACTCCCGCAGGAAGGCGCCCCAAAGCCCCGTCTGCCAGGGGGTGAGCTCATTGCCGTCGGGACAGCAGACCCCAGCAGCACTGACCATCCCCCCCAGCCAGGGCCCCGGGGTGAGCAGCAGGGTGGATGCTCCACCCCGAGCGGCCTGAATGGCAGCCGCCACCCCACCGGTGCCACCACCCCACACCAGAACATCCACCGCATCGATGGCCTGGTCCATGGAAGGGGCAACGCAGCGTGATGGAGAGCCTCGCAGGAAAGCGTCGCAGCCGGGCCCGGCCCCACTCCGTAGGATCCGCCCGATGACTTACACCCTCACCACCCCGCTCTACTACGTCAACGACAAGCCCCATCTGGGCAGCGCTTACACGACGCTGGCCTGTGATGCCTTGGCGCGGTTTCAGCGGCTGAAGGGTGAGCCCGTCTTGTTCATCACCGGTTGCGATGAACACGGGCAGAAGATTCAACGCACCGCCGAGGCGGCCGGCCTCAGCCCTCAGGCCCACTGCGATGCAGTCAGCGCCCAATACCGCGATCTCTGGGATCGCTGGCAGATCAGCCACAACCGGCTGATTCGCACCACCGATCCGCGGCACCAGCGGATTGTTGAACAGTTTTTTGCCCGAGTGGAGGCCAACGGCGACATCGTGGAGGGCCGCCAGCAGGGCTGGTACTGCGTGGCTTGCGAAGAGTTCAAGGACGACCCCCACGAGGCCCAGGATCCTGAATGCCCCACCCATCGCCGCCCGCTGGAGTGGCGCGATGAGGTCAATCTGTTCTTCCGGCTGTCGCGCTATCAAGCGCAGATCGAGGCGTTGATCGCCAGGCCGGGCTTCATCCAGCCCGCCAGCCGCCGCAACGAAGTGGAGAACTTCGTGAAGCAGGGCCTGCGCGACTTTTCCATTTCACGCGTGAATCTGCCCTGGGGAATTCCAGTGCCGGGCCATGAGGGGCACACCTTTTATGTGTGGTTCGATGCCCTGCTCGGCTACATCACGGCCCTGCTCGAGGAGGGTGATGCTCCCGACCTCGACACCGCCATCAGCCGCGGCTGGCCGGCTTCAGTGCATGTGATCGGCAAAGACATCCTGCGCTTCCACGCCGTCTATTGGCCGGCGATGTTGCTCTCGGCTGGGCTTGAGCTCCCGGCCAAGGTGTTTGGCCATGGCTTCCTCACCCGCGAGGGTCAGAAGATGGGCAAGTCGCTTGGCAACGTTCTCGATCCAGCCGAGCTGCTGGAGCGCTGCGGCCGCGATGCGGTGCGTTGGTATTTGCTGCGCGATATCCCCTTTGGCGACGACGGCGATTTTCAGCAGCAGCGCTTCAGCGATCTGGTGAACAACGACCTCGCCAACACGATCGGCAACCTGCTCAACCGCACCAGCTCGATGGCGCGCCGCTGGTTTGAGGAGTGCGTGCCTGCGGCAATCGCGGCCAACGCCAGCGAGCACCCCCTGGCCCAGGCGGCAGCCACGGCCCGCGCCACCGTGCTCAACGCCCTAGAGCAGCTTGATTTCCGCAGCGCCGCCGAAGCCGCATTGCAACTGGCCATCGCAGCCAATGGCTTCCTCAATGAGCAAGCCCCCTGGAGCCGCATGAAGCAGGAGGGCAGCCGCGAGCAGGTGGCCGATGATTTGTATGCGGTGCTTGAAGCAGCCAGGATCACCGCCTTGCTGATGGCGCCGCTTCTACCCGATCTGAGCGAGCGGATGCTCCTGCAGCTCGGACAGCCTGTGCCCGACTCAAGTGCCACGGCAGGTGGCCAGAGCAGCTGGCTGCAGCAGCTGGAGTGGGGGGGCCTTGAAAGTGGTGCCGTTTTGCCGGAACCCTCGCCGGTGATGGCACGCCTGGAACTCGACGGGCCCCTGTGAGACACGCCTCGTGAAACGCCTCACCCTGGCGGCTGTCGCCCTGCTCCTGGGAGGGTGCGTGACCAAGCCGCGCCTGCCAGCACCCGCCGAACCCTTTGTGTTCAAGGCACTTGACCTTGAACAGCAAGACAGACGAGGCAAGCCAGCCTGGGAGCTGCGCAGCCCAGAAGCTCGCTACGACATCACCCGCCAGGTGGCCCAGGCTCGCGAGCCCCGTGGCCGAATTTTCAAACGTGGCAAAACCACGATCACCATCAGCGCCCGCACCGGAACGGTGATTGGAGATGGTCAGGCGATCCAGCTGGAGGGGGATGTGCAAATCACCCTGATCGGTCAGAACCCTGTTCGCATCAGTGGCGAGCAGGCGCGCTGGATCCCAGCGCAATCGTTGATGGTGATTGATCGCAAGCCGGTTGCCACCGATCGTCAGTCGCGAATCACCGCTCAGCTGGCCACCTACCACCTCGATCGCGACCTGGTGGAACTGAGGGGCCAACCCGTTCTGGAGCAGTGGGCCAAGAAGGGCACCGCCAAGCGCAAGACCGGCGCTGCCCCGCTGCGGGTGCAAACAACCCAGGTGGACTGGCGTCCTGAGCAGGGTGACATCCAGGCCCCGCAGCTGGTGAGGGGCGAGCAGCGGGAAGGCAAATCGCACCTGGCGCTCACATCGAAAGCCTTGCAAGGCAACTTGCGCCAGGGATTCGTCGATCTGATGGCACCTGTTCAGGTGCGGGATCTGAAACGCAAGGGCTGGCTCAATGCCCAGCAGACCCGCTGGGCCATCAACGACCAGTTGCTCAGCAGTGATCAGCCGTTTGATGGGGCCTTTGGCAAGTTGAAGGGCCGCGGGCAGCGTTTCCAGATCAACCTGGAGACCAGCACGGTGTTGATTCCCCAGGGCTGTGATCTCAGCCAGCCAGGGGAACAGCTCACCGCCCAGCGTTGCTCCTGGAACTGGCCCTCGGGTCGCTTCCAGGCCCAGGGCACTGTGGAACTGCGCCGCAAGGCCTACCAGCAGGTCACGCGCTCAAGCCAGCTCAACGGAACGATCGGTCAGGACGGCACGGCCGTGTTCACCTCTCCGGGTTCCCGCGTGAACACCCAGGTCACCCTGCCGCCTCCGCAGAAGCGTCGCTCCCGCCCTGCTCCTGCCAAGCCTGCAGTGCAGTTCTGAGCCTCATGCTCCATCCCTCCAGCCAGGCTTCATCGCTGCGGCTGAAGCAGCGGGGCGACCAACCGGCCAACAGCACAACCCCCTCCTGCCCCATGGGCTGGACGATTACTGACGGGATCCCCGGCGGCAAGCCAAGGAATTCATCGCGACCGGGATACAGCTTCAGATTCACCAGGCCCACGGCCTTTTGCAGGCTCCAGGCCCGTTCGGTGATCGGGCCTGGCTGAAAGTCGCCCTCGGCCATCACACCGCGCCGCAACACGGTTTGACCCGCCCAATGCACCAGCACCGCCGCCGCTGGCGTGGCGGTCAACAGCATCTGACTGCCCCAGCCCAATTCATGGCGAAGCTCCTCATCGAGCCCATCGAGCAACCACATCCCCTGCTCCCCCTCCAGCTCCACACGCTCGGGAGCGACAGGGACTGCGCGCGTCCAGAGGATGGCCACCAGCATCAAGCCGACGGCCAGGAAGCTCGCCAACACCCCAGCCCTCTCCAGAGCCGGGGTGAGCTCCGGAGCACTGAGCTGATTCACCACGCACAACAGCAGGCCAGCCACGCCAGCCGTGAGACAGAGGCGCGCCGCTAGCCCCATCGATGCCGAGATCCGAACAGACCTGGCTGCACCATGTCACAACCGCTGGCCCCGCGTGGCAGCCTCGCTCCAATAGCGGCAACACGATCCATCCGGCCATGGGCATCCCCGAGCACCCCACCATCAAGACCGCAGCAGACGCCTTTGCCGCCGTGGCCCTGGCAGCTGTGGCTTGCGATGGTGAGCTGGCGGCGGTTGAGGCCCGGAGCCTGCGTCAACAGCTCGAATTTCGGCTGCCCTTCCGCACCTACAGCGATGCCGCGATGGCCGAGCTGCTGGACCGGCTGCTCACGATCCTGCGGCTGCAGGGTTGGCCGGCTCTGGTGGCCCAGGCCGCCCCATGCCTGAACGCTGAACAAAGCGAAACAGCCCTGGCGGTGGCGGCCAGCCTCACCCAGGCTGACCATGTGGAATCCAGCGCCGAAACCAGCTTCCTTGGTCAATTGAGTGAGGCTCTCAGCGTTGCTCCAGACCGTGCCGCCACGATTCGCGAGGTGGTGGCCCTGCTGAACCGCGACAGCCTGACGAGCTGACGGCAGACTGGACCGGTGTGAATGGCAGCACCCGTGCGGCACGTGGTTGATGGATGGCTCCGCTCAGCGCTGCTGAGCCTCGTTCTGCTTGTCGGCACGCTCGCGTGGCCCGGCCTGGCTTTGGCCACCGGAGCCGTGGATCTTCCGGCGCAATTGCCCGGCAGCCACGTGATCGACGATGCCGACCTGCTCAGCCGAGCCGCCATTGGTGAACTGGATCGGCGTTTGCAGGAGTTTGAGCCCGATCACATCGATGCCCGCCTGGTGACCCTGCGCCGTCTGGATTACGGCCTCAGCCTGGAGGCCCTTGGCGAGCAGCTGCTGCAGCGTTGGCAGGGTCAAACACAGGACCAATCCCAGTTGCTCCTGTTGATCGAATCCCAGAACAACAGTGCCGCTGTGGTGGCTTCCGCTGATCTTCAGGAGGAGCTGCCCGCTTCGCTGCTCTCCAGCACGGCGATCAGCACGATGGGACTGCCCCTGCGGGAAGGGGCCCGCTACCGCCAGGCCAGCCTGGATGCCCTCGATCGCCTGGCCGTTGTGCTGGATGGCGGCGAAGACCCAGGCCCACCGCAACTGGTGGAACGCATGCCCGTGGAGACCAATATCCCCACCCAAGAAGAGACCCAATCGAGCAATGCTCTGATGTGGGTTGTGGTCTTGCTGGTGGTTGGCACACTGGTGCCGATGATCACCTGGTGGGTCTTCTCCCGCTGAGCAAGCCATGGGGTTGACCGACTGGATGGGCGCCTTCGATCGCGCCAGCAACAGCGACCTGAGCCTCAATCTCGAGCGCGCCTACGAATCCGCCCTGCTGATTCAGAGCCTTGAGCTGGAGTACTACAACGATCGGCCGGTGCGGCCTGACCTGCAGCTGAGCATTCCCAAACAGGCTCAGGCTCAAATGCTGCGTCGCTTCCGCGCAGCACTGCAGGTATGCCAAGACCTACTTCCAGAGATTCAGAGCCATCGCGCTGAACTCGACAGCCAGGAACTGCGTCAGCTGCAACTGATCGAGTCGGTGTTGTCGCGCTATGGCCGCCGCACCACGACCCCGAGCCTGTCGCGGGCACCTGAGATGCTGCCCCGCAGTCTGTTGGGCGTCTTTGACGGAGTTCGCAGGCAACTCGACCCAGAGGCCGAAACGGCTTTATTGGAGGGCTTTCGCCGGCGCCGCAGCTCCACGCTCGTCTCGCTGCGGATCTTCCTACTGATGATCCTGGTTCCGTTGATCGTGCAGCAGACATCGCGAACGATCTTGATTTCGCCGCTTCTGGATCGCTACGCACCCGATATTCCCTTTCTCAACTACACCAAGCCGCACCTGCAGGAGAAAGCGGTCAACAAGCTCCGCATCTATCAGCAGGAGTTGGAATTCGAGGCGCTGCTTGAGGGCAAGGCACCCCCCAGCCCCGAGGA
>JBEDHJ010000102.1:0-5950 GCA_041174205.1 Cyanobacteriota bacterium
GTGCGGGCCGCCGCTGCCTGGCCGGCGCAGGTGATTGTGGAAGCTGAACCACCCGAACAGGCCCAAGACGCGGTGCTGGCTGGGGCGGATGGGGTGTTGCTCGATGAGTTCAGCCCGGAGGCTCTGGCAGAGCTGGTGCCGCAATTACGCCAGCTGGCCCCGCGCTCAGTGGTGCTGGAGGCATCCGGTGTGCAGCCCGAACAGCTGCAGGCCTATGCAGCCACCGGCATTGATCTGATCTCCACGAGCGCGCCGGTGACCCGCAGCCGCTGGTTGGATCTGAGCATGCGTTTCGAGGGCTGATGTCTTGGCTGCACGAGATGATCAAAGTCTGATGTGCCGTGCTGGCAGTTTCTGAAGCCCATGCTTCGCATCGCTGAAACCCTGGAAGCCCAGCTGCGCGCCGCCATGGAGCGCGCCTTCCCGGAGGCTGCCGCTGCCGCTCAGTCCGCCGGGGGGCGCCTGGATCCGCAGCTCGCTCCAGCCAGCAAGCCCGAGTTTGGCGATTTTCAGGCCAATGGAGCGCTGCCTCTGGCCAAGCCGCTGGGGCAGCCCCCGCGCAAGATTGCTGAGGCGGTGCTTGAGCAGTTGCGGGCCGACCCGGGCTTTGCCGAGCTTTGCCTGGATCCCCAGATCGCGGGGCCTGGGTTTATCAATCTCACCCTTCGACCCGAGCGCCTGGCTGCTGAGGTGCAGGCGCGCCTGGGGGATGAGCGCCTGGGAGTGCCAGCGGTGCAGGACAGCGCGCCGGTGGTGGTGGATTTCTCCAGCCCCAACATCGCCAAAGAGATGCATGTGGGGCATCTCCGCTCCACGATCATTGGCGACTCGCTGGCACGGGTATTGGAGTTCCGCGGCCATCCGGTGCTGCGGCTCAACCACGTGGGCGACTGGGGCACCCAGTTCGGCATGTTGATCACCCATCTCAAGCAGGTGGCACCGCAAGCGCTTGACCGGGCTGATGCGGTGGATCTCGGCGATCTGGTGGCCTTCTACCGCGAAGCCAAGAAGCGCTTCGACGAGGACGAGGCCTTCCAAACCACCTCCCGCGAGGAGGTGGTGAAACTGCAGGGTGGTGATGCGGTGTCGTTGAAGGCCTGGGGCCTGCTGTGCGATCAGAGCCGACGCGAATTTCAGAAGATCTACGATCGGCTCGACATACGCCTCAGCGAGCGCGGCGAGTCCTTCTACAACCCCTACCTCGCGGGAGTCGTGGCTGATCTCGAGGCCACCGGCCTACTGGTGGTTGATGAGGGTGCCCGTTGTGTGTTTCTTGAGGGCGTCAGCGGCAAAGACGGCAAGCCGTTGCCTGTCATCGTGCAGAAGAGCGACGGCGGCTTCAATTACGCCACCACCGATCTGGCTGCCATTCGCTATCGCTTCGGCTCGCAACCCGATGGCGATGGCGCCCGCCGGGTGATCTATGTAACCGATGCCGGCCAGGCGAACCACTTCGCCGGAGTGTTTCAAGTGGCGCGTCGCGCTGGATGGGTGCCACAGGACGGACGCCTGGAGCACGTGCCGTTCGGGCTGGTGCAGGGCGAAGACGGCAAGAAGTTGAAAACCCGCGCCGGCGACACCGTCCGCCTGCGCGACTTGCTCGATGAGGCGGTGGAGCGTGCCGAGGCCGACCTGCGCCGCCGTTTGGATGAGGAGGGCCGCAGCGAAGACGAGGCGTTCATCCAGCACGTGGCCACCACGGTGGGCCTGGCGGCAGTGAAGTATGCCGATCTCAGCCAGAACCGGATCACCAACTACCAGTTCAGCTTTGATCGGATGTTGGCTCTGCAGGGCAACACCGCGCCCTATCTGCTGTATGCGGTGGTGCGCATTGCCGGCATCGCCCGCAAGGGCGGAGACCTGGAGGGCAACTCCGCTGATGGTGCTCTCCGTTTCAGCGAACCTCAGGAGTGGGCCCTCGTGCGCGAGCTGCTGAAGTTCGATGCCGTGATCGCCGAGGTCGAGGAGGAGTTGCTGCCGAATCGTCTCTGCACGTATCTGTTTGAGCTCAGTCAGGTGTTCAACCGCTTCTACGACCAGGTGCCGGTGCTCAAGGCTGACGAACCTGCCCGCGCTTCACGCCTGGCCCTCTGTCGCCTCACCGCCGACACCCTCAAGCAGGGGCTTGGGTTGCTGGGCATTCCCACCTTGGAGCGCATGTGATCCGATGACGGCAGACCGCAACGCCCTCGACCCCGCGTTTCCGCAGCCACGCCCTGAGGTGGAGAGCCTGCACGCCTACAGCGCTCCGCTTGAGGGGCGGAGGCAGATGCTGCGGCTCGATTTCAACGAGAACACCATTGGCCCCAGCCCCCGCGTTGTGGAAGCGTTACGGGCAATTCCCGCTGATCACATCGCCATCTACCCCGAATATGACGGGCTGCGCGAGGCGGTGGTGTCGAATCTGGGTCTGCCCCTGCAGCCGGATCAGATCGGTTTGTTCAACGGTGTGGATGCAGCCATTCACGCCATCTTTCATGCCTACGGCGACCGTGGGGAGACGTTGCTCACCACATCCCCCACCTTTGGCTACTACACCCCCTGCGCTCAGATGCAGGGGATGTCGATCCAGGCCATTCCCTACGAAGGCGAGGGCTTTGCGTTCCCGCTGGAGGCGATTCGCAGTGGCCTGCAAAGCACCCCCAGGCTCCTGCTGATTTGCAATCCCAACAACCCCACCGGTACCCGTCTGGCACCGCAGCGGATCCTGGAGTTGGCGGCCGCGGCACCCCAGACCCTGGTGGTGGTGGATGAGCTGTATGAGGCGTTCACCGGCGACAGCGTTCTGCCAATCGCGGATTTCCAGGCCCAGCCCAACGTGCTGGTGCTGCGTTCCCTGGCCAAGACGGCCGGCTTGGCGGGCCTGCGCATCGGCTTTGCCATTGGTCATGCGGCTGTGGTGGATCGCATTAGTCGGGTCACCGGCCCCTACGACATCAACAGCTTTGCCGTCACGGCGGCGTTCGCAGCCTTGAAGGATCAGGCCTATGTGGATGGCTATGTGGCCGAGGTGATTCAGGCTCGGGCCTGGATGGCTGAGCAGCTGCAGGCCGCTGGCGTCCGCCATCACGTGGAAGGCGGTAACTACCTACTGCTCTGGCCCCAGCGCGATCCGGGCGTCGTGGATCAGGCCCTGCGCGAAGCCGGCGTTCTGGTGCGCGCCATGACCGGCAAGCCGCTCATCCATGGATCGTTGCGGGTGAGCATCGGCACCCTCGCGCAAATGCAGCGGTTCTGGGCTGCCTACCGAAGGATCGAAGCGCTCCCAGGCTGAGGGGCCAGCCGCCCGATCAGCGCATCACCTCGATTTGGGTGCCCTCGCTGAGCTGGGCCGGCAGGCTGAGCACACGACCCACCCGCTTCACCGGTGTGCCGCTCATGGCTTGCAGGAACGGATCCACGCCGCTCTGATCACAGGTTTTCGGCGTGGTGCCGCTCACGTATTGCACGGGAATGACGCGGCGGGGGTTGAGCTCCCGCACCACAGCGGCGGCCTCAGGGCCGCTATAGACCTTGGCTCCGCCACCCACACCGATGATCAGCACATCGGGTTTGCCCAGCAGCACTTTGTCCTCCGGGCTGAGTTCGGCGGCGGTGCCGCCCAGGTGAGCAAATTCAAGGCCGCCTTGCTTCCAGCGCCACAGCGTGGATTGGCCAAAACGGCGACCGCCAAAGCGGTCGTGGGGGGCGGACAGACCCTCGATTTTTAGGCCGGCCACGCGGTAGGAGCCGGGGCTGCTCAGCAGCCGGCCGCTCGCGACTGGTGCCCCTTCATCCAGCAGGCGGCTACTCGCCAGGATGACGTTGGCGCTGACGCGAGGTTCTGCCAAGCCGGCTGCACAGCCCACGGCTCTGAACGGATTGAGCAACACCGAGGCGCCGCCGCCCTGGATCAGCAGCGCACTGTGGCCGTAGCTGGTGATCGTCACACCGGTGTTGGCACTGGCGGCCAGCGGCAGGGCCACGGCTGCGGCAGCCAGGATGCGGATCGGCAGAGCCACGTTGCTGCGCAGGGCCATGGTGGAGCGGGTTGCCCGCATTGCTTGGGCCGAACCCTAGCCGGCTGCTGCCTGGGCGAGGAAATTGCTGAGCAGCTGATGTCCGCTCTGGGTGAGCACGCTCTCGGGGTGGAACTGCACCCCCTGCAGGTGGGGATAGTCGCGGTGTCGTAGGCCCATGATCGTGCCGTCTTCAAGCCAGGCTGTGATTTCGAGGCACTCGGGCAGCGATTCGCGCTCGGCGATCAGGCTGTGATAGCGGGTGGCCGTGAGCGGATTGGGCAGGCCGGCGAACACCCCCTGGCCTTCATGCAGCACTGGCGAAGTTTTGCCGTGCATCAGCTCTTTGGCCCGCACCACCTTGCCGCCATACACCTGGGCCATCGATTGATGGCCTAAGCACACCCCAAGCGTGGGGATCGAGGGGCTGAGCTCCCGCAGCACCTCCAGGCACACCCCGGATTGGTCGGGGTCACCGGGGCCGGGGGAGATCAGGATTGCGTCGGGAGCGAGGTCGCGGATCTGATCGAGGCTGAGCGCGTCATTGCGCTCCACCCGCAGGTCGTCGGTGATCGGGTGATCGGCGGCCAGCTCGCCCAGGTACTGCACCAGGTTGAAGGTGAAGCTGTCGTAGTTGTCGAGAACGAGAAGCATCGCCGCGCCTGGCCAGGCCCCATTCAAACGCCCAGACGCGCCAGCAGGGGAGGCAGCAGCAGCAGCACCGCGATCACCAGTGAGCTGATGGCCGCCACCAACACCGCGGCGGCGGCGCAGTCTTTGGCGATGCGGGCCAGGGGGTGAAAGCGGCGGCCGATGGCTAGATCCACCACCGCTTCAGTGGCGGTGTTGATCAGCTCCAGCACCAGCACCGCCGCCACCGTGAGCACCAGCACCGCCAGCTGAGCTAGGGGTAGCTGCAGCCACAGCCCCATGGCAAACACAATCACACCCGTCACCACGTGGATGCGGAAGTTGCGCTGACTGCGGAACCCGTAGATCAGCCCCTGGGCGGCGTAGCGGAAGCTAGAAGGCAGATCACCGGCCACGGTCCAGGCCCCAAGACGGCGCACTTTGGGGGGTGTTTCAAAGCTGTTGGGCTGATCAAGGCTGCCGCGCGTCCCGTCGCGGTTCAGATCGCGAAGCATCGGCCTCGGGTCGGGGCTGGGTTCCTGGGGAACGAGCATGCGCCAAGGCCCCCGATGGTTGCGTCCGGCCGCACACTACCGCTGGTTGGTGGCGGCGAGAAGCTGTTCCTGCCTGGCCAGCATCGCTGCCAGGCTGGGCTCATCGGGGTGATCCCAGCCCAGTAGGTGCAGCAGACCATGGGTGGCGAGGAACAGCAGCTCCTCAGCCAGGGAGTGGTCATGCTCCGGTGCCTGACGGGCTGCGGTCTCCACGGAGATCACGATGTCGCCGAGCTCAAGGACTTCCCCCGCCTCGTCGTCAAAGGCGGGCAGCGGAATCGGAGGAGCGTCCTCGAGGCCGTCGTCCTGGGCTGCGAAGGCGAGCACATCGGTGGGGCCGGCTTTGCCGCGCCAATCGCTGTTGAGCTCCGCTATCTCCGCATCGCCCACCAGGCTCAGTCCAACGCTGTAGGCCGGTGCCTGCAGCTCAGCCGGTAGTTCGTCCGCCAGCTGCGCCAGCCACTGGCTGATGCGCTCATGCCACAGCTCGGCCCCCTCGACGGGATTCGCCAGATCCCCTGCAGCGCTTAGCAACTCGGCCGCCAGGCTGTCGTCCGCCTCAAAGGCCAGGTCGAGATCCGGGGTTTCCGTGGCGTCGCTCATCGCTCAGCTGCCGGGAAGCTGCGGGCGTCCCAGGTAGGCCACCAACACAATGAAGCCCAGGAATCCCAGGGCCGTGAGGCCGAAGTGGAACAGGCTGAGCTTGCCCTTGCGCACCATGTTGCGCATCGCCAGCTTGGTGAAGCTGGGGTTCTCGCCGGTGGCCTG
>JBEDHJ010000103.1:0-3457 GCA_041174205.1 Cyanobacteriota bacterium
AGCAGCAGATCCTGGGGTGCATCCAGCCAGATCACAACGCCCTGATGCATCTGCCCCCAGTTCTCCGGCCGGGTGACCACGCCGCCGCCGGTGGCCACCACCAGCGAATGCCAGCTGGCGATCTGATTCAGCACCGCCGATTCCAGTTGGCGAAAGCCCGCCTCGCCCTCTCTGGCGAAAATGTCTGGGATGGAGCACCCCGCCACCTGCTCGATGCTGGTGTCGGCATCGAGGAAGCGATAACCCAGCTGCTCCGCTAAGTGACGGCCGGCGGTGCTTTTGCCGCTGCCCATCATCCCCACGAGGTAGAGATTCAGGCCCTCCAGGCGTTGGCGCAGGGGGGCATGGAGGTCGGCCATCGGCGGTCCGCCAGCGCAAGGCCCCCATTCCTAGGATGCTGCCTCGCTTCATGCAGTTATGACTCCGCCCGTTGTGGCGGCGCCTCCGGCGAGCCCGGTGCCCGCCGACCCTGCAACAGCTCCCGTGTCAGCGGCCCACGGCCGCGGCCGCGCTTGCGTGATCACCCGTCGCGCCTGCTTCAGCGCCAGTCATCTCTATTGGCTGCCCGAGCTCAGCGCTGAGCAAAACCAAGCCCGCTTTGGCCCCTGCAGCATCGCTCCAGGCCACGGCCACAACTACACCTTGGTGGTGGCCATGGGTGGGGCGCTGGATGCCGATGGCATGGTGCTCAACCTCTCGGATGTGAAACACGCCATCCGGGAGCAGGTGACGGCCCAGCTCGACTTCCGCTTCCTCAACGAAGCCTGGCCGGAGTTCGATCTACAGCAGCCCAACGGGATGCTGCCCACCACCGAGGCACTCACCCTGGCGATCTGGCGTCGCCTGGCCCCGCATCTGCCCCTGATGGGCCTGCGTCTCTACGAAACCGACAAGCTCTGGGCCGATGTGCTCGGCGATTCCATGGAAGCCTTCCTCACCATCCAGACCCACTTCGCCGCTGCCCATCGCCTGGCTAGGCCGGAGCTGAGCCCGGAAGAGAACGACGCCATCTACGGCAAGTGCGCCCGCCCCCATGGCCATGGCCACAACTACCTGCTGGAGGTGACCGTGCGCGGTGCGATCGATCCCCGCACCGGCATGGTGTGTGATCTGGCTGCCCTGCAATCCCTTGTGGAGGATCTGGTGGTGGAGCCTTTCGACCACACCTTCCTCAACAAGGACGTGGCCCACTTCGCCACCACGGTGCCAACGGCGGAGAACATCGCGCTGCACATCGCCGATCTGCTCAGCGCTCCCATCGCTCAGATGGGTGCCTCGCTCCACAAGGTGCGCCTGCAGGAGAGCCCCAACAACGCTGCCGAAGTGTTTGCTGAGGTGCCGGCTCTGGGAATGAAGCCCCAAGCTCTTGAAGCGCTTGCCGCAGCCTGAGCTGCGCCCCCAACTGCGCCTCGTCCTGGCCGTCAGCCTGGATGGCCGCCTTGCGCCACCGGGTGGCGGTGCTGCCCAGATCGGTGGCCGCGGCGATCGGCGTGTGCTCGAGGAAGCGCTGGCCTGGGCCGATGCCTGTCTGATTGGTGGGCGCACCCTGCGGTTGCATGGCACCACCTGTCTGATCCACGCCGCCGATCTGTTGGCGTCTCGGGCCAGGGAGGGCCGATCCCCTCAGCCCACAGCGGTCGTGGTGAGCCGCAGCGGTTGCTTCGATCCCCAGCTGCGCTTCTTCACGCAACCACTGCAGCGCTGGTGGTTGGGGCCTGGCCAACCCGATCCGCCGCCCGGATTCGATGCCGCCTGCTCGCTGCAGAGTTGGCCGCAGGCTCTGCTTCACCTGGGCAACGCCGGGCTGCAGCGTCTGCTGTTGCTGGGCGGGGCTGATTTGGCCGGGGCCTTGTTGGCGGCCGATCTCGTGGATCAGTTGCAGCTCACCCTCTGCCCGCTGTTGCTGGGCGGGTCCCATAGCTGGCTACCGCAGGGGCTGTCGTTGGCGCCTCAGCACTGGCAGCTGCTGGAGCAGCGGCCGCTGGAGGGCGATGAGTTGTTGCTCCGCTACGGCCGGATCAGGGCGTGAGGGCTGGTGCGGCGGCTGTCTTGAAGCGTTTGGCTAGCTCGCGGATGGGCACATCCATGAAGCTCTCGGCCGGTAGCCCCAGCAAGCGACCGGCGCAGCGCTTCACCACCACTTCGCTGTCGTCGCCGAAGCGACCCGCGAGCAATTCGCTCAGCACGCCCAGGCTGCGGCCGCTGCGTTCGGTTTCTTCAATCAGGCAGCGGCTGGTGGGGCCTGCCAGAGCGCGGCATGGGGGTGCCATGCGCTCCTCCAGGCTGGCGTCGCCACCGCTGGCCCATTGCTGGCAGGCCGCGGTGATGCGCGCCTCAAGCTGAGGTCGCATCAATTGGAGCAGCGGGCTCAGCAGTCCGGCTTGCGCAGGTGCCGCCCCAACCACAGCCAGCAGCACGCCCGCCAGTAGCGGCGCCTGTTGTCTTGCCCTGCCTAGGTTGGCGGCCCCACCGCGGATGGAACCCCAGCGCCGATGGCCGAGCTCACCGCCCGTTGGCATCAATCTCTGGCGGAGTTCCCCGAAGCGCAGTGGCATGCCCTGGTTTCGGCTGAATCCCTCCCCTTTTACTCCTGGTCGTGGCTGCTGGGGCTGGAGCGCAGCGGAAGCGTTGTGCCGCGGCAGGGCTGGCAGCCCTGTCATCTGGGCCTCTGGCGCGGTGAGCAGCTGATCGCGGTGGCCCCGCTGTATCTCAAGGGTCACAGCTACGGCGAATTCGTCTTCGATCAGTCGTTTGCCCAGCTGGCGGCTCAACTGGGCCAGCGCTACTACCCCAAGCTGCTGGGCATGAGCCCGGTGAGCCCGGTGGTGGGCTATCGCTTCTTCACGGCCCCCAGCGAAGACGCAGCCGCCCTCACCCCGCTGATGCTGGAGCTGATCGATGGGTTCTGCCGCGAGCACCAGATCTTCAGCTGCAATTTCCTCTATGTGGATCCGGCCTGGCAGCCCCTGGCCGAAGCTGCTGGTTGCGCCACTTGGCTCAATCAGCAGAGCCTCTGGAGCAACGACAACTACACCGACTTCAACGCCTACCTCAGCAGCTTCAACGCCAACCAGCGCCGCAACATCAAGCGGGAACGCAAGGCGGTGCAAGCCGCTGGGCTGGAGGTGACCCCGGTGGTGGGGGAAGCGATCACCCCTGCACTGCTCAGCCGCATGCATGGCTTCTATGAGCAGCACTGCGCCCGCTGGGGCCCCTGGGGCAGCAAATACCTCACCGAGGCCTTCTTCGATCACGCTGCCGCGCAATTGCGCCGACACCTGGTGCTGTTCAGTGCCCACCGCGGCGATCCCGAGCAACCGGTGGCGATGTCGCTGTGTGTGCACAGCCAGCAGCAGCTCTGGGGCCGCTACTGGGGCAGCGATGAAGAGATCGACAACCTCCATTTCGAGGTTTGCTACTACGCCCCGATCGAGTGGGCGATCAGCCAAGGCATCCA
>JBEDHJ010000104.1:0-2894 GCA_041174205.1 Cyanobacteriota bacterium
CCACGCAAGTCGGGCCGCCCGCGTAGATGCAGCTGTTCACAACCAGGGTGCCGCGCCCCTTGGCTTCATTCATCGACCAGCTCGACCAGCTGAGGTCATTGATCAGCACACTGCCCGTCGCACAGCCGATCTGAATGCTGGTTGGTTTGACCACACCCTGGCCCGCGCAATCGATCAGCACGGGTGTGTGCTGCGCCTGAGCAGGCCACACAGTCAGGGTTGAGGCCAGGGTTGAGGCGGTGAGCAGAGCGAGCGGCGCTGAGCGAAGCATCGATGGAGCCCGGATAGCCGAGATCACCATGATCACGCAGGATGGCTATTCGGAGGTCTCCACGGATGAGCAGCACCGTCAGCCATGGGGGCCGTGAATGGACCGTCACCCGTTTGCCATCAGCCCTGGATGCCAGTCGCAGTGCCAATCGGGTTCGCCCTTGGCTGAGCCGTGATCAAGAAGCTGCCAAACAGGTGGAGCGCATTGCCAGGGTGAGGCGCGAGAACGGCATACCATCACCGGACGACTGGATGTGGTGATCATGAAGCGCGCACGATTGTTTGCAGCACTCAGCCCCGCCATCTTCATGGCTCCTGTGTTCGCTCAGCCAGCACCAACCCCGGAGTTGGTGATGCAGCAACAGACCATGCAAAACCTGCTGAATAACGCGATCGTGGCCATTGAGGCCAACAATGAACCTCAGGCTTGTTCGCTGCGCGCTCAGGCGCTGACGATCCTCAACGCCAATCTTCAGGCCTTCCAAGCTGTGTTCCCGGCCAACAACTGGTCTGACCTACAGACCTCCCTTGATGGCAGCGTGGCCCGCTGCAACGCCAAGGGGCTGTAAGTCCTCTGACACCGTTCGATAGCGTGACCAGCGCGGACGCTCACCAGTCCGATTCACCACCGGGCCGTGGCGCTCTGAGAGCTTGGCTGGCGGTGTTCTGGCTGGCGTCGCTGCTGCTCCTGTTGATCCAGAACGGCGCGTTGCCCCTGCGCGACTGGGATGAATCGCTCGTGGCAAGGGTGGCTCTCGAGACCAGCGAGCGGCCCTGGCCCCAGAACCTTTTACCCACGCTCTGGCATCAGGCGTATCTGAATAAACCACCGCTGCTGCACGGGTTGATCGCTGCTGTGATCGCCATATGGCGCAGCCTTACTCCGGGAGCCTCTGCCATAACAGCTCCGCCGGAATGGGTAGTGCGCCTGGTTCCCGCTGTCCTCTCCAGTTTGGTGGTGCCGCTGGTGGCGCTGGTGCAACAGCGCCTCAAGCCCACAGATCGTCTGAGCACCTTGGCCACCGCTGCAGTGGCGCTCACGTTGCTGCCGTTGATGCGCCATGGGCGCCTGGCCATGCTCGATGGCACGCTGATTGCAGCGATGGCGTTGCAGTGGTGGGCTCTGCTCAGCCTGAGCAGGCAACCCGACACTCGTGCGCTGAGGCAATGGGGCCTGGTCGCCGGGTTGGCCTGCTCCGCGATCCTGCTGTTGAAGGCACCTGCTGCGATCCCACTGCTGGTGGGTGCCTGCGCCCTGTTGGCCTGGGAGCAGCGCTGGCCATCGCTGGTCTGGAAGAAGCTCGGTTTCTGGATGGGTGTGGGGTTGCTACCAGGACTGCTCTGGCACACCTGGCATGGCCTGGTGCGGGGAGAGGCCGCCATGACCATGTGGGGCGGGCAGGGGATGGCCAGGGTTGTGGGCGCAGTTGAAGGCCATAGCGGTGGGATCTGGGTGCCAGTGACAGAGGTCTTGGAAGGGGGAGGGCCGTGGTTGGCTCTCTGGCCCTTGGCTCTGCTCCTGGCTTGGAAGACCCGCCGCAGCCGCTGGGGGTTCTGGGTTCTTGGTTTCACGTTGCTCACAGCTGGTTTGGTCTTGCCGCTGCAAACGCAGTTGCCCTGGTACAGCCATCTGCTCTGGCCGTCGTTCTGCCTTGCTGTCGGACCGCTATTCGCCGGCTTGATCAGGGGCGGTCTCAGCTCGGCTCCAGCATTGAGCCGTTGCCTTCGCTGGATTCCGGCCTTCTGGATGGTCTGCGGTGTCGCGGTGGTCCTGCTCGAATCCAAACTCCCCCTTCCCACCTCGATCGAACGGCCTGTGGCGCTGGCGTTGGGCCTGGGAGGTGCCCTGCTCATGGCCCCCTCCCTCCGCTGGCGGCGCTGCGGGGGAGCCGTACTGGTGGTGCTGCTCTGGTGGTCGTTGCTGGCCCTGTTCTGCAGCCCGCTCTGGTTGTGGGAGCTGAATGAGCAATGGGCGGTGCCACCAGTGGCGGCGATGGTGAAACGGTTGCCACTGGACGAGCAGCGGCTCCCCTTGGTGGTGGAGGGGCTGAATCGACCAAGCCTGGAGTGGTATTTGGGGCGTGAGCTGGTCAGCGGCAAGGTGAGTCACCGGCTCCGCCACTTGCCTGGAAAGGCTGCTCTGGTGGTCAGTGAGGATCCACCTGTTTTGCCGGGATGGACGTGCCTCGATCGCGGTGGCACCACCCATGCACCTGCGCTGTATCTGTGCCGGCGTGAGTCGAGCTGATGCCCTTCAGCGGGGTTGATTGCTGCCAGCAGGCCCCACGGAGTGATGGTGCCTCACAGGCGCGAGGGAAGGCTCGTGGTTGTGAGTGCTTGGGGCTTGGGTTTGGCCCTCGGCACTGGGGGTTTCAGCGCATGCGAGCAGGACCAGGCGTTCGGTCAAGGGGGGCAATGCTTCGGATCGGCGGCATATCGCGATTGCTGGCCCAGCCCGGCTGATCGATCAGCACCGCTGAAGAGCGGATCCTCCCGCAGATGTCGGATTGTTTTCCACAGGTTTTCCGCATGGGTCCCAGCGCAGACTCAAGTGCCTGTGGCGCTCTTGGCAGAACAATCCGGAAAACGGTTCTCCCCTTGACAGACGCCTTCGAGTGCCATGG
>JBEDHJ010000105.1:0-11187 GCA_041174205.1 Cyanobacteriota bacterium
GCCGCATCCACAACGGCACCATCCGTGCCAACCAGCCGGTGGCGCTGCTCCGCGATGACGGCAGCGTCAAGCGCGGTCGCATCAGCAAGCTTCTGGGCTTCCAGGGTCTGCAGCGTGTGGAGATTGAGGAAGCCCGCGCCGGCGATCTGGTGGCTGTGGCTGGTTTCGATGAAGTGAACATCGGCGAAACCATCGCCTGCCCGGATGAGCCCAAGGCTCTGCCGCTGATCAAGGTGGACGAACCCACCCTTCAAATGACCTTCGTGGTCAACGATTCGCCCTTCGCTGGCAAAGAGGGCAAGTTCGTCACCAGCCGTCAGGTGCGCGACCGTCTGAACAAGGAACTGCTCACCAACGTGGCGCTCCGCGTTGAAGACACCGACTCTCCCGACCGCTGGGCCGTGAGCGGCCGTGGTGAATTGCACCTGGGCATCCTGATCGAAACCATGCGCCGCGAGGGCTATGAGTTTCAGGTGAGCCAGCCTCAGGTGATCTTCCGCACCATCGATGGCACCCCTTCGGAGCCCTTCGAAACCCTGGTGCTGGATGTGCCCGAAGAAGCCGTGGGCGCCTGCATCGAGAAGCTCGGTATCCGGAAGGCCGAGATGCAGAACATGGAGAACACCAACGACGGCCGTACCCAGCTGGAGTTTGTGGTGCCCTCCCGCGGTTTGATCGGTTTCCGTGGTGAGTTCATCCGCGCCACCCGCGGTGAAGGAATCATGAGCCACTCCTTCCTCGATTACCGCCCGATGCAGGGTGAGTTCGAGACTCGCCGCAACGGTGTGCTGATCGCCTTCGAAGAAGGCACCGCCACCTTCTATGCCCTGAAGAACGCCGAAGACCGCGGTCAGTTCTTCATCAGCCCCGGCACCAAGGTCTACAAGGGCATGCTCGTGGGCGAGAACAACCGCCCTCAGGATCTCGAGATCAACGTCTGCAAGACCAAGCAGCTCACCAACATGCGTTCCGCCGGCGCTGAGGAACTCGACACCCTGCAGGCCCCGATGCAGATGACCCTCGAGCGCGCGCTGGAGTACATCGGTCCCGACGAGATGCTTGAGGTGACCCCCGAGTCGATTCGTCTGCGCAAGCTGCCGGCGAAGAAGCCCGCCCGCCGCTGAACCGGTTCTGTTGAACGAAGCCCTCTCTGAGGAAGCCAGCCTGATGGTCGATCCCCGTTTCGGGGAGGCCGTCAGGCTTTTCAATGCCGGCGAGTGGTACGACTGCCACGACGGCTTTGAGGAGCTTTGGCATGAAACCCAGGGCCCCTGCCGCAAAGTGCTGCAGGGGATCCTGCAGATCGCTGTGGCGCATTTGCACCTCGAGCGCGGCAACCTCCGTGGCGCCACGGTGCTGTTGGGGGAGGGCCTGGGTCGTCTGCAGGCTGCCGGTCCTGAACAGTTCGGCCTGGATCTGGACCTGCTGCGTCAACAGGCCCGCGACCGGTTGAACGCCTTGCAACAGCAGCGCGATCCAGCAGCGCTGCCAGTGCCCAAACTGCTGCCCCATTGCGCAAATGCCTGATGGGCCAGGCGAACTGGGCGATACGATGGCGCCACTGAAATCCTTGGGAGCGGGGTTCGCCGCCGTGCGCAGCATGCCCAAACACGCTTCCTTCCTGACAGCTCTCTTGCTGTTCTCCGCGGCAGTTCCGCTGCAGGCAACCAGGGCCCAGGACGCCAGCGCCGCGGCGGCTCCCACCCCGGCCCCCAGCGCTGAACCTGCCCCACCGGCTCGGATCAACACCGGACTGGTCACGATCGAGTCTGATCAGCAACGCGCCGATCAACGCACTGGCGTCATTACCGCCACCGGCAACGTGCGGATCGTCTACCCCGATGAGCGGGTTGTGGCCACAGCTCGTCAGGCTCAGTACTTCAGCAAGGAAAACCGCGTCGTCCTCAGTGGCGATGTGGACATCGTTCAGGAGGGGGGCAATCTCATCCGCGCTGAGCAGGTGGTGTATCTGGTGGATGGTGAACGGCTGATGGCCATTCCCCCCAGCGGCCAGCAGGTGTTCAGCCGCGTGCGAATTCAACAAAGCCCTCCTGATCAGCCCGCTGCTCAGCAACCTGCCCAGCCGGCGGCTCAACCATGAGCCTCGTTCTCAATCAGGTCGCCCTCACCATTGCAGGGCGGCCGCTGGTGAAACAGGTGAGCCTCAACCTCAACCCCGGTGAAGTGGTGGGTCTGCTTGGCCCCAATGGCGCCGGCAAAACCACCACCTTCAATCTGGTTACGGGTCTGTTGCGGCCGGATGCCGGGGCTGTGCTGATGGATGGTCAGTCGGTCGAGGCACTATCGATGCCTCAACGGGCTCGCCTGGGCATCGGCTATTTGCCCCAAGAGGCGAGTGTCTTCCGCAATCTCAGCGTGCAGGACAACCTGATGCTGGCCCTTGAAGAGAGCGGCGCTCCCCGATCGCACCACCGCGAGCGTGTTGAGCAGCTCGTGGATGATTTCCACCTGCGGCCGTTTGTGCAACGCCGCGGTTTCCAGCTCTCGGGCGGTGAGCGTCGCCGCTGTGAGGTGGCCCGTGCCCTGGCGGTGGGTGAGCACGGCCCCCGCTATCTGCTGCTGGATGAACCCTTTGCCGGTGTGGACCCTCTGGCCGTGGCTGATCTGCAGGGCCTGATCGCCAGGCTGCGGGATCGGGGCATGGGGATCCTGATCACCGACCACAACGTGCGCGAAACCCTGTCCATCACGGACCGGGCCTACATCCTCACGGAGGGCAGCATCCTGGCCAGCGGCCCGTCGAAGGAGATGGCCAGTGACCCCTTGGTGCGGCGTCACTATCTCGGCGAGGATTTCCGGCTGTGATCGACGTGTCTGCCGTCTCCGAGGTTGTTCAACGTCCGCTGCGCCGTGCCCAGCGGCAGTGGCAGCGGCTGCCCTTGATGGACCGTTGGCTCGCTTCCGAGTTGCTGGGTCCACTGTTGTTTGGAGTGGCGGCCTTCACGGCTGTGTCCCTGTCCGTGGGGGTGGTGTTTGAACTGGTGCGCAAGGTGGCCGAGGCGGGCCTCTCCCCCTTGGTGGCCATGCAGGTGCTGGGGCTGCGTCTGCCTGGCTTCTTGGTGCTCTCGTTCCCGATGGCCACCCTGATGGCCACGTTGCTGGCCTTCAGCCGCCTTTCCAGTTCCAGCGAACTCACGGCGCTGCGCAGTATTGGCGTGCCCACCTGGCGCATGGTGCTGCCGGCTCTGGTGGTGGCTGCGCTGATGACCGTGCTCACCTTTGTTTTCAACGACGTGATCGTGCCCAGCGCCAACCTGGCGGCGGCCGATCGGCTGGATGCAGCCCTGGGACGGTCGGTGGCTGCTGAGCGAGGCGACAACGTCGTGTATTCCCGCTACGCCGAGATCACGACGGTGGATGAGAAGGGACGCGAGCGCAGCAGCAACGATCTCGCCCAGCTGTTCTATGCGCGCCGCTTCCGCGAAGGCCGCATGTATGAAGTGACGCTGCTCGACTTCACCAAGGGCGGACACCAGCAGATGTTGATCGCCAAAACCGGGGTGTGGAATGACGCTCGCAGCATGTGGGAGTTCCGCGACGGCCGGATCGTCGACATCGACAACCACAACAGCCGCACCACCTCCGCGGATTTCGACCGCTACTTCTATCCCTTCACCAAGGCGCCGCTCGATGTGGGCAAACTGCCCAGCGACGCCGCCCAGATGACGGTTGCCCAGGCCCTGCGCGCGGAGGCCTTGCTGGAGCAATCGGGCGATCGCAAGGAAGCCCGCCGGCTGCGGGTGCGTATTCAGGAGAAGTTCGCCTTCCCGGCGATCTGTCTGGTGTTTGGCCTGATCGGCAGCAGCTTGGGCGTGCGCCCGAATGCGCGCACCAGCCGCAGCCAAGGCTTCGGCATCAGCGTGCTGTTGATCTTCGGTTACTACCTGATGTCCTTCATCTTCAGTTCCCTGGGGATCAAGGGCACCCTGCTTCCCTTCTTTGCCGCCTGGCTGCCGGTGTTCGTCGGCCTGGCCGGTGGTTTTGTGCTGCTGCGACAGGCCAGTCGCTAAGCCTGCGCTTCGCGGCAGACTGGCCGCACTCTTTCTCCTGCTTCGCCCCGTTCGTGACCGATCCGGTTCTGGCCTTGGGCCTTGGTGCCTTCGCCCTGCTGTTGCTGGCGCTTCCGTTGGCCTTCTGGAGTGTCAGCGGTGCTGGCCAGGGCAGCCAGGCTGTGCGTTGGATGGTGGCGGCGGCCAACCTCTCCCTCACCGCCCAGCTGGTGTTGCGCTGGTGGCAATCGGGGCACTTCCCGATCAGCAACCTCTATGAATCGCTGTGCTTCCTGGCCTGGGCCTGCACGTTGACCCAGCTGCTGGTGGAGCGCAGCTACCCCTCTCCGATCGTGGCGGCGGCAGCAACGCCGATGGGCTTGGGCTGCGTGGCCTTCGCCAGCTTCGCCTTACCCGATCAGCTCCAGCAAGCCGCCCCGCTTGTCCCGGCCTTGCGCTCCAGCTGGTTGGTGATGCATGTGAGCGTGATCATGGTGAGCTACGCGGCACTGCTCGTGGGTTCGTTGCTGTCGCTGGCCGTGTTGTTCACCGATCGCGGCCAACAGTTGGAGCTGCGCAGCAGTTCGATTGGCAGCGGCGCCTTTCGCCAGGCCAGCCTGGCGGCTGATGGGGGAGCCGCTGGTGGCTTTCAACTGACCAGTGCCAGCTTGTCGCTGAGTGAGCAACTCGACAGCCTCAGCTACCGCACGATCACAGTTGGGTTCCTGCTGCTCTCGATTGGCATCGTCAGTGGTGCCGTGTGGGCCAATGAAGCGTGGGGCAGCTGGTGGAGCTGGGATCCCAAGGAGACCTGGGCCCTGATCTGTTGGCTGGTGTACGCCGCCTACCTGCACACCCGACTCAGCCGTGGCTGGCAGGGCCGTCGTCCCGCGATGGTGGCGGTGGCTGGTCTGGTGGTGATCTGCGTCTGCTACATCGGCGTCAATTTGCTGGGCATCGGCCTGCATAGCTACGGCTGGTTCCTGAGCGCCTGACCTGGCGACTCGCCGGCACAAAAAAAGGGGGCCTCAGGCCCCCTTGCTGGATCAAGGCTTGCGGCTCGGCAGCTTCAAGCCGCCACAGCCACAGGGCGCTTGCTGTTGCGAATGCCGGTGATGGCATCGGCGTAGCTGGGTTGGTTGAACACGCCGGATCCGCTGACGATCGCGTTGGCGCCGGCTTCGATCACCTTCCAGGCGTTCTCACCCTTGATGCCGCCATCCACCTCGATCCAGGGATCGAGACCCTTCTCGTCGCACATACGGCGCAGGTCGCGGATCTTCTGCACTTGGCTTTCGATGAAGCTCTGACCACCGAAGCCCGGGTTCACGCTCATCACCAGCACCAGATCACAGAGCTCGAGGCAGTACTCGAGGGTGTCGATCGGGGTACCAGGATTCAGGACAGCGCCGGCCATCTTGCCCAGGTCCTTGATCTGAGCGAGGTTCCGGTGCAGGTGGGTGCAGGCTTCCACTTGCACGGAGATGATGTCGGCACCGGCCTTGGCGAAGTCCGCCACATACTTCTCCGGCTCCACGATCATCAGGTGAACGTCCAGGGGCTTCTGGGTCACCGGACGCAGCGCTTCCACGATCAGGGGGCCGATGGTGATGTTGGGCACGAAGCGGCCATCCATCACATCCACGTGGATCCAGTCAGCACCGGCCTGATCCACGGCACGCACGTCTTCACCGAGGCGGGAGAAGTCGGCCGAAAGGATCGACGGTGAAATCACCAGGGGCTTGGTGCTCATGGCTGATGCTGGGCGGGAGAGGCGCGATTGTAGGAATCCGCATTGCTGGGGCCTGGAACGCTTGCGGCAGCGGCCCTCAGGCCAGTCGGGAAGCTGCCTGGAGGCACTGATACAGTGAGCGGCGCTCAAAGCCCGAGAGGCCTTGGTGCTGCAGGCCCCACCGGCTGTTCACCACCGGCTCTCCGGCTTGCCCCCTTTCTTCCTTCGCCGCCCCCGCCGTGGATCGCACCCTGATTCAAGAAATTCTCGAGGTTGTAGAGCAGGCCGGGATCGCGTCCGCCAAGCTCACCGGCATGGGCCTCAAGAACGAGGCTGACGCCGCCGCCGTCGAGGCGATGCGCGAGCGGATGTACAAGATCCAGATGCAGGGCCGCATCGTGATCGGTGAGGGCGAGCGCGATGAAGCGCCGATGCTCTACATCGGTGAAGAAGTGGGCAGCGGCACCGGCCCTGGTGTGGACTTCGCTGTGGACCCCTGCGAAGGCACCAACCTCTGCGCCAACAGCCAGCGTGGATCGATGGCCGTGCTGGCCGCTTCCGACCGCGGCGGCCTGTTCAACGCCCCCGACTTCTACATGAAGAAGCTGGCCGCTCCCCCGGCCGCCAAGGGCAAGGTGGACATCCGCAAGTCCGCCACCGAAAACATCGAAATCCTCAGCCAGTGCCTGGGTATTCCCAAGGATGAGCTGGTGATCGTGGTGATGGACCGCGCCCGCCACAAGGACCTGATCAAGGAGATCCGCGCCACCGGCGCCCGCGTGCAGCCCATCTCCGACGGCGACGTGCAGGCCGCCATTGCTTGTGGTTTTGCTGGCACCGGCACCCATTGCCTGATGGGCATCGGCGCCGCTCCCGAGGGTGTGATCTCCGCTGCCGCCCTGCGCGCCCTCGGCGCTCACTTCCAGGGTCAGCTGGTCTATGACCCGGCCGTGGCACAAACCTCCGAGTGGGAAGGCCTCACCAAGGAAGGCAACCTGGCCCGCCTCGCTGAGATGGGCATCAGCGATCCCGACCGCATCTACGAAGCCGAAGAGCTGGCTTGCGGTGAAAACGTGGTGTTCGCCGCCACCGGCATCACCGATGGTCTGCTGTTTGACGGCGTGAAGTTCGAGAAGGACTGCACCCGCACCAGTTCCCTGGTGATCAGCACCCTGGACAACACCGCTCGCTTCACCACCACCGTGCACATCAAGGACGGCGCCCAGAGCATCGCTCTGCGCTGATCCAGGTTCAGCCTCCTCTGGGGCGTTCTGATCCGTCAGAGCGCCCCTTTTCTGTTCCTCCCCGCACGTTCCGTTCCGCTCCATGCACATCGCCGTTGTCGGCCTCAGTCACCGCACGGCCCCGGTGGAGATCCGGGAACGGCTCAGCATCGCCGAGCAGGCGATTGAAGACTCACTGCAGCGGTTGCGCTCCAGCGAAGAGGTGCTGGAGGCCTCGATCCTCAGCACTTGCAACCGGCTGGAGATCTACACCCTGTTGCGCCATCCCGAATCGGGCGTCTCAGCAGTCGGCAGTTTTCTCAGCGATCATTCCGGCCTTCAGATCGAGGAACTCAACCCTCACCTCTTCGCGTACCACCACGAAGAAGCCGTCGCCCACTTGATGCGTGTGGCGGCCGGACTGGACTCTCTGGTGCTGGGTGAGGGCCAGATCCTGTCTCAGGTGAAGAAGATGTATCGCCTGGGCCAGGAGCACCGCTCGATCGGCCCAATCCTCAACCGCCTCTTGAACCAGGCGGTGAGCACGGGTAAGCGGGTCCGTAGTGAAACCAATCTCGGCACCGGTGCCGTGTCGATCAGCTCCGCTGCAGTGGAGCTGGCCCAGCTGAAGGTGGGCCAGGCACGCGGCGTCGACGACCTGGTGCCCCTCGATCAAGAGCAGATCGCGGTGGTGGGTGCGGGCCGCATGGCGCGGCTGTTGCTTCAACACCTGCAGGCCAAAGGTGCTCGAGGCGTTGTCCTGCTCAATCGCACCGTGGAGCGGGCCGAGCAGATGGCCGCCGATTTCCCTGGTTTGCCTGTGCAGTGCAGGCCCTTGGCCGACCTGGATCACTGCCTGAGCACCTGCTCTCTGGTGTTCACCAGCACCGGCGCCGATGAGCCGATCATCACGGTGGACCGCCTCGACAAGCTCAATCGCCGGTCCTCGCTGATGTTGGTGGACATCGGTGTGCCGCGCAACATCGCCGCCGGCGTGTCTGATCTCAGCGGCGTCGATTCGTTCGACGTGGATGACCTCCAGGAGGTGGTGGCCCGCAACCAGGAGGCCCGCCGCGAGGTGGCGGCCGAGGCCGAAGGGATGCTGCGGCAGGAAGGGCGCGATTTTCTGGATTGGTGGGATGGCCTGGAGGCAGTGCCGGTGGCCAACCGCCTGCGCACCCAGCTCGAGGAGATCCGCGAGCAGGAGCTTCAGAAGGCCCTGAGCCGGATGGGTCCCGATCTCTCGGCCCGGGAACGGAAGGTGGTTGAGGCCCTCAGTAAGGGGATCATCAACAAGATCCTGCATACGCCCGTCACCAACCTGCGGGCGCCGCAGCCACGCCAACAACGGCACCAGGCGATGAAGGTGCTGCAGGACCTGTTCGAGTTGCACGACGGCCAGGAGTGAGTCCCTGAGGCCGCGCTTGTGGCGCGGCCTTTCCGTTTACAGCCAATCTGCTCAGAAGGCTTTCGGTGAGGGCATTGGTTCGCCTACCGTCTTGGCGCCCAAGGCACTAGGGATCAGGCATGAAGCGCGTTCTGGCGATCATTCTCGGCGGCGGAGCCGGCACGCGCCTCTATCCGCTCACCAAAATGCGCGCCAAGCCTGCCGTGCCTCTGGCCGGCAAATACCGCCTGATCGATATCCCCATCAGTAATTGCATCAACTCCGGCATCAACAAGATGTACGTGTTGACTCAGTTCAACAGCGCTTCGCTCAACCGTCACCTCACCCAGAGCTACAACCTCTCCTCCGGCTTTGGTCAGGGCTTCGTCGAGGTGCTCGCCGCGCAACAGACACCGGAAAGCCCCAGCTGGTTTGAGGGCACTGCCGATGCCGTGCGCAAATACCAGTGGCTGTTCCAGGAGTGGGACGTGGACCACTACCTGATCCTCTCCGGCGACCAGCTCTACCGGATGGACTACAGCACCTTTGTGGAGCACCACATCTCCACAGGTGCGGATGTGAGCATCGGCGCCCTGCCCGTGGATGCCGCTCAGGCCGAGGGCTTCGGGCTGATGCACACCAATGATCACGGGCGCATCCAGGAGTTCCGCGAGAAGCCCAAGGGTGAGGAGCTCAAGGCGATGTGGGTTGACACCTCGCGGCTGGGTTTATCGGCCGATGAGGCCCTGAAGCGGCCCTACCTGGCCTCGATGGGCATCTATGTGTTCAGCCGCGACACCCTGTTCGATCTGCTGGCCAAGAACCCCACAGCCACGGACTTCGGCAAGGAACTCATTCCGGAAGCTCTGAAGCGCGGTGATCACCTGCAGAGCTTCCTGTTCGACGACTACTGGGAAGACATCGGCACCATCGGTGCCTTCTATGAGGCCAACCTGGCGCTGACCGACCAGCCCAACCCTGCGTTTTCGTTCTACGACGAGCAGTTCCCGATTTACACCCGGCCCCGCTACCTGCCGCCCAGCAAGATGCTCGATGCGCAGGTGACCCAGTCGATCATCGGCGAGGGTTCGATGCTCAAGGCCTGCAGCATTCACCATTGCGTGCTCGGCGTGCGGACCCGCGTGGAAGACGAGGTGGTGCTTCAGGACACCTTGGTGATGGGCAACGATTTCTTCGAATCCAGCGAGGAGCGTGCTGTGCTGCGGGAGCGCGGCGGCACGCCCCTGGGCGTTGGCCGTGGCACCACGGTTAAGCGCGCCATCCTTGATAAGAACGTCCGCATTGGCCGTGATGTGACGATCGTGAACAAAGACCGCGTCGAGGAGGCCGATCGCCCTGAGCTCGGCTTCTACATCCGCAACGGCATCGTGGTGGTGGTGAAGAACGCCACCATTGCCGACGGCACGGTGATCTGAAGCACGTCGACGTTGCCAGTTGGCAACGAGCGGCTGCACCAGCGGTGCAGCCTCGCCACACTGATCTCAACCACTTTCAACCTCGTGATGGACAAGGCCCATTTCGGCCTGATTGGCCTGGGTGTGATGGGAGAAAACCTGGTGCTCAACGCTGAGCGCAATGGTTTTTCCAGCGTCGTCTACAACCGCACCTACGCCAAAACCGAGGAGTTCCTCAACGGTCGCGGCGCCGGCAAACAGATCGTCGGTGCCACATCCCTCGAGGATTTTGTGGCCAAGCTGCAGCGACCCCGCCGCATCTTGATGATGATCAAGGCGGGCGATCCGATCGACGCGATGATCGAGCAGATCTCACCCCTGCTGGAGGAGGGTGATCTGCTCATCGATGGCGGTAACTCGCTTTACACCGACACCGAACGGCGCGTTGCCCAGCTGGAGAGCAAGAGCTTCGGCTACATCGGCATGGGTGTCTCCGGTGGTGCCAAGGGTGCTCTCGAGGGGCCGAGCATGATGCCTGGCGGCACCAAAGCCGCCTACGACGCCATCGAAAGCCTGGTGCGCAAGATGGCCGCCCAGGTCGAGGATGGCCCCTGTGTCACCTACATCGGTCCTGGTGGTGCCGGCCACTTCGTCAAGACCGTGCACAACGGCATCGAATACGGGATCGAGCAGATCCTGGCTGAGGCCTACGACCTGATGAAGCGCAGCGCCGGCATGAACGGCGAGGCCATGGCTGAGGTGCTCAAGCAGTGGAACGCCACTGAAGAGTTGTCGTCGTTCCTGGTGGAGATCACCGAAATCTGCCTGCGCACCAAAGATCCCGCCGATGGTGCTGATTTGGTGGAGAAGATCGTGGATGCGGCGGGCCAGAAAGGCACAGGCCTCTGGACCGTGGAGAGCGCCCTGCAGATGGGTGTTCCCGTGCCCACCATCTACGCCGCCCTCAATGCTCGAGTGCTCAGCTCAATGCGCAGTGAGCGGCTCGTCGCCGACGGCCGCATCGCGCCACCAGCTTCACGGGCGATCCCCCTCGGCAGTCCGGCCGATGCGATGGCGCCCTTATTGGATGCTTGCGTGCTCGCCTGCATCGCCAGCTATGCCCAGGGCATGGCACTGCTGCAGGAGGCCTCCAAGCTGCACAACTACAACCTCGACATGTCTGCCATTGGCCAGATCTGGAAGGGCGGCTGCATCATTCGCGCCCGGCTGTTGCAGCGCATCCAGAACGCCTACACAGCCAAGGCGGATCTGGCCAACCTGATGGTGGATCCATGGTTCGCCGATCAAATCCAACGCCGCATCGGCGGCCTGCGCCAGGTGGTGGCCGGGGCCGCCCAGGCGGGGATTCCTGTGCCCTGCCTGAGCAGCTCCCTCGACTACATCGACAGCTACTTCACTG
>JBEDHJ010000106.1:0-3122 GCA_041174205.1 Cyanobacteriota bacterium
GTGGTGGTGGGCGATGGGCCGGTACGCCAGTCGCTGATGCAGAGCTACGGCCAGGAGATCCAGGTGCACTGGTGGGGTCACGAGCCAGATCAGGCCAAGCGCCTGGCGCTGCTGCAGCTGGCGGAGGTGTTCCTGCTGCCATCGCTGGTGGAAGGGCTGAGCCTGGCGCTGCTGGAGGCCATGGCCAGTGGCACCGCCTGCGTCGCCACCGACGCCGGTGCCGATGGGGAGGTGTTGGAGGGCGGCGCCGGCATCGTGATCAGCACCCAGGGGGTGACCACCCAGCTGCGCACACTGCTACCGGTGCTGCGCGATCAACCGGTGCTGTCCGCTGAACTGGGCCGCCGTGCCCGCCAACGTGCCCTGGAGCGCTACACGCTCACGCGCAACATCGATCAACTCGAAACGCTGTACGCCGAACTGGTGCCTCAGACGCGGGTCGCAGCCTGAACCGAGCGCCTCAACCTTCCAGCTCTGCGCAGCAAGCCGCAAAGGCGCCCGCCGGATCAGCTGCGGCCGTGATCGGCCTGCCGATCACCAACTGACTCGAGCCGGCGGCAACGGCCTGGGCCGGGGTCATCACCCGCTGTTGATCCCCCAGCGCAGCGCCGGTGGGCCGAATGCCAGGGGTCACCAGGGCAAAGGGGTCGGGGTGAGCAGCCCGCAGCGCCGCCACCTCCAGCGGAGAGCAGACGCAGCCGCCAATCCCAGCCTCAGCCGCCAGCTGCGCCAAACGGGGCACGTACGCCGCCACGGGCTCCTCGATCGTCAGCTCAGCGGCGAATCGCTGGGGATCCCAACTGGTGAGCACCGTGACCGCCAGCAGTGTGGGAGCCCGTAGACCAGCCGCCGCGGCCGAATCCAGCGCCGCGGTCTGGGCCGCCCGCAGAGCCTCGCTTCCAGCGCAGGCATGCACGGTGATCAGCTCAGCCCCCAGCCGCGCGGCGCTGCGGCAGGCGCCTGCCATGGTGGCCGGAATGTCGTGGAATTTGAGATCCAGAAACACCCGTTTGCCCTGATCGCGCAGCTGCCGCACCACATCCGGCCCGCCCGCCACAAACAGCTCAAGGCCCACCTTCACCCAGCGCAGCTCGGGCACCGCGGCCGCAAAGCCCAGGGCCTGCTCCGGACCCATGCCATCGAGAGCCACGATGATCCGATCGGCGGCAGACCTGTTCACGCGGGATCCGGCTCTCTGACTGAATCTGAGGCTACGCAGCGCCTGATGGCGCGACCCTGAACGTCAGCCCGCCACCAGGCGCCGGAAGGTTTTCTTGCCCAGCTGCAGCACCTTGCCGGCCAATTGATCGGGCCCTGCAAATTCCTGATTGGGATCGCTGAGCTTCTCGCCATCGAGCTTCACCCCGCCGCCCTGGATCTGGCGGCGCGCCTCGCTACTACTGGCGCACACCCCCACAGCGCTGAGCAGATAGAAGGCCTTGGCCGGGAAGTTCACCTCCGCCAGGGAAGCCTCGGGCACCTCAGCATCCGCAGCGCCGCTGCCGCTGGCACCGCCCACCAACTTGCCGGCATCGGCCTGGGCCTGCTGGGCCGCTGATTCGCCGTGGCGCTGCCGTGTCACCTCCAACGCCATCGCTTTCTGGCGCTCGCGCGGGTTGGCGGGAAGCGCGTCGAGATCCAGGTCGGTGAGCAGGGTGAGGTAGTCCTCCACCGCTGCATCGGGCACCTTCTCGAGCTTGGAATACATCGAGAGGGGATCGTCCGAGAGGCCCACCGTGTTGCCCAGGCTCTTGCTCATCTTCTGCACGCCATCGAGGCCCGGCAGGATCGGCAGGAGCATCCCGAACTGGGTGCGCTGGCCGAAATGGCGCTGCAGGTCGCGGCCCATGGCCACGTTGAATTTCTGATCGGTGCCCCCCAGCTCGAGATCCGCCTGGATCGCCACCGAGTCGTAGCCCTGCAGCAGCGGATAGAGGAATTCGTGAAGGGAAATCGGGGTGCCTGAGCCGTAGCGGTTGGCGAAATCCTCCTTGGCCAGCATCTGACCGACGGTGGAGATGCCCAGCAGCTCGATCACCTTCGGCAGATCGAGGCTTGCCAACCATTCGCTGTTGCGGCGTACCTCCAGTCGGCCGGGGGTCTCAAAGTCCAGCAGGGCCCGAGAGGGGTCCTGCCCTTGGCCGAGCTGAGCCAGGTAGGTGGCGGCATTGGCCTCCACCTGCTCGGCGGTGAGCTGCACTCGCGTGGCGCTCTTGCCGGTGGGATCACCGATGCGGGCGGTGAAGTCGCCAATGATCAAAACGGCTGTGTGCCCAGCGTCCTGGAAGGCCCGCAGCTTGCGGAACAGGATCGAGTGCCCCAGGTGGATGTCGGAGCCGGTGGGGTCGATGCCGAGCTTGATGCGCAGGGGCCGGCCCTCGCGATCGGCCTGGGCCAGGCGGGCCGCCAACTGTTGATCGGGATCGCTGGCGGCCTCACCGGCCGGGAACAGGTCCGCAACACCACGCTCCAACCACTGCGGCAAACCCCACGCACCCTTTGCCATCGCTGCCGCTGCTGTTCAGGGGCGGATCGTAGGCAGCGAGGCTTCAGGGGCGATTTCAGGCTTCTTGATCGAGCTCGCCCTTCATGCGCTCCAGCGTGCGCTGCATCTGCTCAAACATCTGCTCCGGCGTCATGCCGAACTGGCCGAGCTGGGTGCGCAGCTGCTCCACCGTGAGCTTGGCCTGGAAGTCTTCTGAGAGCTCGAAACGCTTCATGAACACGCGGTAGCGGTCCATCAGCTCTTCCATCCGCTCGATGAACAGCTTTTTGCCCTCACGATCGAACTTCCCGTATTCGCCGCCCAGCTGCATCAACTGCTGGTAATCGCCGAAGAGGCGCTTGGCTTCCTCCTGAACAATCTCGGAGTCGAAGAAAGCCATGGAGTGCGGGCCCAAGCGCTTCGGGGAATTCTGCTGAGCGCCGCCAGGGCTGACGAGTGCGGATCCACGTATCTGCGCAACAACCAACAGCTGACGCTCCGGCCCCTGCTGCACACAGTGAAGGGGAGTGGCGGAACGGACGCCTTGGACTTCACCCCCTTGATCGAGGAGGTGCGCGGCCATGTGAGCAGCGGTCATCAGCTGATGGAGCCCCATCGCGTGGTGGTCTGCATGGGC
>JBEDHJ010000107.1:0-11423 GCA_041174205.1 Cyanobacteriota bacterium
CTCGATCACGGTGACCGGGATGGATCTGCCTTCGTCGTCGAAGAACTGGGACATGCCCAGTTTCTTCCCAAGAATGCCGATGGACATAAGTAGGGAGAAACGCCAGCAGGACCACCACTCCGCTGGAGTGGCGCGGCTGAATCGGGTTGCGCAGTTGGGCCGGATCGTTGCTGCGGCATCCGGAGCGATCCGGGGTGGCAGCGGGATTCGGTTGGGCTAGCGGCGTCGAAACAGCGTGGGCTGGGACTTGCTGAGGAATCGAGGAAAACCCTCGGCACCTGGTTCAGCAGTTTCCCGGCGGCTCGAAGAGCCACACGGGCCCGGGAAGGCCGCCACCACGGGCGACCTTGTGCAGTGCGCTGGAGGCCCGGCTAGCGGACGGGCACAGTTGCAATTGCACAAGCAACCATGGTATCCCACGGCCCGACACCCCCATCTAGCGGCGGTGTCCTGCCAAACTCGAGCCAGCCTTCTCACGCCCCATGCCTCTGCTGCTCACAGGCCGTGGTTTCCGCCAGGAGCTGGAGCGGGCCGGCGTTCTCGCTCTCTATGCACCGCTGGAAGGCGGCGCCGAAACGCGTTTGCTGCGCCGCTTGAGGGCCGCAGGCTACCGGGCCCAGATCACCTCGGCCCGGGGCCTGGGCGATCCGGAGGCCTTTTTGTTCCAGCAACACGGTGTGCGACCGCCACACCTGGGCCACCAGAGCGTGGGCCGAGGTGCGGCCGTTGGCGAAGTGCAGATGGCGGCCCCGCAGTTGGGTCATCTGCTGGAGGGCACGGCACCCGTGGTGTTGTGGTTGCTGGAGGGGCAGGTGCTCTCGCAGGCCGAGCTGGCCTCGCTGCTGGAGATCACACGCCGCGAGCCGCGCCTGAAGATCGTGGTGGAACTGGGAGGCGCCAGGGCCCTGCGCTGGCAGCCCTTGGCATCCGTGCTCGCCCAGGCCGCTTGAGCACCGCGGCGGCTCCAGAAGCCGCCTTGGCGGCCGGCCGTTTTGTGAAATTGATCTGCGGTGCCGGCAACCAGGACCTGGCCGCCATCGAAGACCTTTGTGCTGTGTACAGCCTGGCCGGCGTGCACTGCATTGATGTGGCAGCCGATGCCGCCGTGGCCGCTGCCGCCCGGCGCGGCATGGCCTGGGCCGAAGCACGCGGAGCCCCACGCCCCTGGTTGATGGTGAGCCTGAGCGATGGCGCCGATCCCCACTTCCGCAAGGCCCAGTTCGATCCGCAACGCTGCCCGGCCGATTGCCCGCGCCCTTGCCAGCGGGTCTGCCCGGCTCTGGCGATCGGGCCCCAGGGCGGTGTGCTGCGTGAGCGCTGCTACGGCTGCGGACGCTGCCTGCCCGCCTGCCCGCTGGGGCTGATCGAGGAGCAGCAAGTGCTGCTGAGCGCCGATACCGTGCCCGCCTTGTTGGCGACCATCCAGCCCGACGCCGTGGAGCTACACACCCAAGCCGGCCGGCAGAGCGCCTTCGCCGAACGTGTGGGGCAGGTGCGGGGAAGTGGCGTGGCCCTGAAGCGGCTAGCGGTGAGCTGCGGCCTGGAGCGGGGCGCCGGCGCCAAGACCGATGCAGACGCGCCGCCGCCGGACAGCCCACTCAGTGCGCGGGAACTGGCCTCGGAGCTGTGGCAGCGCTTCGCCCTGGTGCGCCAAGCCGAGCTTCAGCCGCTCTGGCAGCTCGATGGCAGGCCGATGAGCGGCGATGTGGGTGCCGGCACGGCCCGCTCCGCCGTAAAGCTGCTGGAAGCAGTCCGCCCCTGGGCGCCACCGGGGCCGCTGCAGCTGGCCGGTGGCACCAATGCGAACACCGCCGAACTATTGGGCCCCACCAGCGGCGCGGCCGGGGTCGCCTTCGGTGGCATGGCCCGCAGCCTGCTGCAACCGCTGCTGCTGCAGGCCGAAGCGCAGGGATCCGCGCTGCGGGAGCAGCCGGCGCTGCAGGCTCAGGCGTTGGCGCTGGCCCAGAACCTGATCGCTCCCTGGTTGGCACGCTGATGGCTAGAACGCCTGTTCAGGCGCCTCCGTGATGGCTTCCGCTCCGATCACCCCCCAGCGCATCACCGACGACCTGGATCGTCTGCTGGCGGTCCTGCCAACGGCAGTGCGCCACGCCCTGGAGCCCCCTGAGGCCCGTGAACAACTGCTGGAGGTGGTGCTGGATCTAGGGCGCGTGCCGGAAGCCCGCTACCCCGGCCGGGCGGTGAACCTGGGGGATGCGGTGGTGGAACGCGCCGACCTGGCGGCGGTGGTGGAGCAGCTGGGGGCCTTCGGCGGCGACAACCGGGCCGGCATCGAGCGCACCCTGCACCGCATCAGCGCCATCCGCAATCGCACCGGCACGATCGTGGGCCTCACCTGCCGGGTGGGGCGCGCTGTGTTCGGCACGGTGGCGATGGTGCGGGATCTGATGGACTCCGGCCAGTCGCTGCTGCTGATGGGCCGCCCCGGCGTGGGCAAAACCACCGCCCTGCGCGAGATCGCCCGGGTGCTGGCCGATGAACTGGGCAAGCGGGTGGTGGTGATCGACACCAGCAACGAGATCGCCGGCGATGGCGACATCCCCCACCCGGCGATCGGCCGGGCCCGCCGCATGCAGGTGGCGCGCCCTGAACAGCAACACCAGGTGATGATCGAGGCGGTGGAAAACCACATGCCGGAAGTCATCGTGATCGATGAGATCGGCACTGAACTGGAAGCCCAGGCCGCCCGCACCATCGCCGAGCGGGGCGTGATGCTCGTGGCAACCGCCCACGGCAACGAACTCGCCAACCTGGTGAAGAACCCCACCCTCAGCGATCTGGTGGGAGGCATCGAGTCGGTGACCCTGGGCGATGAGGAAGCCCGTCGGCGCCGCACCCAGAAAACAGTGCTGGAGAGGGCTGCCGAACCCACCTTCCCGCTGGCTGTGGAAATGCACAGCCGCCATCGCTGGCTGGTGCACCGCGATGTGGCGCGCACCGTGGATCTGCTGCTGCGCGGCCAGCTGCCGCGCCCGCAGGTGCGCGAGCTCGACGGCGAAGGGCGCCTCCATCTCCAGGAGACGTCGCCGCCAGCGCCGCGGGAGATGCCAGCGCCGCAACCCCCGCGCCCACCCCAACACCGCCGGCCGGCCACACTCAGCCCAGTACCCCTGCCCGATCCCTGCGAGCCGCTGCCTGAGTCCGCCACGCCGCAGCAACAACCGCTGCTGGTGTGCAGCGTTGGCGTGAGTGAGTTGCTGCTGGAGCAGGCGATCCGCAGCCGGCGCTTGCCGGTGCAGGCGGTGGAGAGCGTGGAGGAGGCCGATGTGGTGTTGGCCCTGCGCCAGCAACTGGGCCAGCAACCGGAGCTGCGCCGCCAGGCCCAACAGGCCGGCGTGCCGATCCTGGTGATCAAGAGCGACAGCCTGAGCCAGGTGCAACGGGGCCTAGAGCGCCTGCTGCAACGCCATGAGAGCCCCGAGGAGCAGCAGGCTCCGGCGGCCCCCATGAACCATGGCGCCGACGACGATCTGGCCGCTCTCGAGGAATGCCGCCTGGCGGTGGAGCAGCTCGTGCTGGCCAAGGGACAGCCCGTGGAGCTGCTGCCCCGCAGCGAGCGGGTGCGGCGCCTCCAGGCGGAACTGGCCGCCCACTACCAGCTGGCTTCGGCGGAATTCGGCAACGGCCGCCAGCAGCGGTTGCGCATCTTTCCGCGCTGAACCGGGCCACCGAGATTGACGAAGGTCGACCCGCTGTGGGTAACTATCTGAGTGCTCGCACGACAGCGCCCCGGCGCCTGTTCCGAGCGGCGCGTTGGGCCGTCGCCAAGTGGTAAGGCAGCGGGTTTTGGTCCCGCCATTCCTAGGTTCGAATCCTAGCGGCCCAGTTTTCAAACCTTCCCGAACCACCAGCCATGGCTGAAGCGCCGCTGTTGGTGTTCGATTTCGACGGCGTGCTGGTGGATGGCATGGCCGAGTACTGGTGGAGCGCCCGCCGCGCCGCCCTAGCGCTGCGCCCCGACCGCCAACTGCCGGAACAGGCACTACCTGGCTTCGCCCAGCTGCGCCCCCTGATCCATAAGGGCTGGGAGATGGTGCTAGCCGCCCTGGAGCTCTCCCGGGAGGAGCTGGATCTGCCCGCCTACCTGGCGGATTACGACCGACACCTGCAAGCCGCGCTCCAGCGATGGGAGCTGCCAGCCGACACCCTCCAGAACAGCCTGGAACAGCTGCGTAGCGACGCTATCCGCGAAACACCGCAGGCGTGGTTGGCCCTGCACCGGCCCTACCCCGGCGTGATCGACCGCCTCGAACAACTCGCCGCCGATGCCAGCCCCTGGATCGTGCTCACCACCAAGGGGGGAGCCTTTGCCCGGGAGCTGCTGCAGGCCTACGGGCTGCAGCCGGAGGCGATCTACGGCCACGAACAGGGCAGCAAGCCCGAGGTCCTGCTGCAGCTCAGCCACTCCCAGGAACGGGCGCTTTGGTTTGTGGAGGATCGCCGCCCCACCCTGGAAACGGTGCGACGCACCACCGGCCTGGAAGCGGTGCGCTGCTTTCTGGTGAGCTGGGGCTACCTGGGCCCAGGCGACCGGGAACAACTTCCGGACGGCATCACCCTGCTGGAGCCGGAACGCTTCGCCGAACCCTTGGCGCGCTGGCCCTGACCCGCTAGCGTACGCCTGTACTACAGCCAGGTGAAACCGGCAGCGGTGAAACATCTGGCGCCTGCGGTGGCACTTCTCTCTGTGAGGTCGCCGAGGATGCAGCCGGTTCCGCCGGCTTCCCCGCACCGCGGCCTGCCCAATCACGGATTCGCAGACATGCCAGCCGACACCAAGACCAGCGCCAACACCTCAGGCAATCCCGCAGGCAACGCCGCCGCCCAGACCAATCCCGAGCGCGACAAGGCCCTCGGCCTGGTGCTCAACCAGATCGAGCGCAACTTCGGCAAGGGCTCGATCATGCGCCTGGGGGATGCCTCCCGCATGCGCATCGAAACCAGCCCCACCGGCGCCCTCACCCTCGACCTGGCCCTGGGCGGCGGCTACCCCAAGGGCCGAGTGGTGGAGATCTACGGCCCGGAGAGCTCCGGTAAAACCACCCTCACCCTGCACGCCATCGCTGAAGTGCAGCGCCGCGGCGGTGTGGCGGCCTTCGTGGACGCTGAGCATGCCCTCGATCCGGTGTATGCCGCTGCTCTGGGGGTGGACATCGAGAACCTGCTGGTCTCGCAGCCGGACACGGGTGAAATGGCGCTGGAGATCGTCGACCAGCTGGTGCGCTCCGCCGCCGTGGACATCGTGGTGGTCGACTCGGTGGCGGCCCTCACCCCCCGGGCGGAGATCGAAGGCGAAATGGGCGATCTGGCCGTGGGCAGCCAAGCCCGTCTGATGAGCCAGGCCATGCGCAAAATCACCGGCAACATCGGTAAATCCGGCTGCACGGTGATCTTCCTCAACCAGCTGCGCCAGAAGATCGGCGTCACCTACGGCAACCCGGAAACCACCACCGGCGGTAACGCCCTGAAGTTCTATGCGTCGGTGCGCCTCGACATCCGCCGCATCCAGACCCTCAAGCGCGGCACCGAGGAATACGGAATCCGCGCCAAGGTGAAGGTGGCCAAAAACAAAGTGGCTCCCCCGTTCCGCATCGCCGAATTCGACATCCTGTTCGGCCGCGGCATCAGCACCGTGGGCTGCCTACTGGATCTCGCTGAAGAGAACGGCGTGGTGGTGCGCAAGGGCGCTTGGTACAGCTACGAGGGCGACAACATCGGCCAGGGCCGTGACAACACGATCACCTGGCTGGAGCAGAACCCCGAGCAGAAGGAGCGCATTGAAGTGCAGGTGCGCCAAAAACTGAGCGAAACCAGCGACTCCCTCAAGCCCGTGGCTGCTGCTGCAGCGCGCCTGGCCGCCACTGGCACCGCCACAGCCAGCAGCGAGGACGTCGTCGCAGCCGCCAGCTGATCAGCTAGCTCACAGCCGCGCGGGCCCTGGTCACATCGCCAGGGCTGCCAGCGGGCTGACCGTGCAGCACAGCGGCAACACGCTGCAGTTCCTGGATCGCTTCTGCACCTTCGAACTTCACCAGCTCGTGACCGTTGCGGGATTCCACCCAGCTGATGCCGTAATCGGACACCAGGAATCGCACCATGTGACCGTCGCCTAAGTCGGCCACGAAGGACGCACCATGGCCATCAAGATCGTCGCCGCACACATAGCAAGTGGCGGCAAATCCCTGCTGCTGCAGACCATCGGCCAAAGCCCGCAGGCTGATCACGAGATCTTCGACAACCGACCGATAGTGCTCAGCGAGACGCGCAAACATGGGCGCAAGAGCATGGAATGCAACGATCCTAAGCTTTTCTTCAGGTTTGCGTGAGTAGCAATACTCAGTCCGCTGGGTCTGTCACCGTTCTCAAACGCGTTGCCGCCCGGCGGCATTAGCCGTCCGCCAGAGCCCACCAGCCAGCTGCGGGGCCGATAAAGCGAACAATCACCCAGAACAGCACCAACGCCCCGATCCCGATCCAGGCGCCACGCGTGGTGATTTGTACAAATTGCTCGCCCTGCCGCTGGGTGAGAGGCAGCCAGGGGGCGATGCGGGGTGAGGTATCCACCGCCTTGGGTTTCGCAGGCTTCGGACGAGCCGGCAGACCCTGCTCAGCGCGGCGCTTGGCCTCTCCCATGGAGCCGATTCACAACAGCGCCCCAGGCTAGTGGTCTCAACTGGGCCGCAACCGCGTCAGCGCCACCCAAGGTTCAAGGGCCTCCAGCACCTGACGGCCCCAACCGCGGCGGCGCAAGCGCCCATCCAACACCGCCAGTCGACCACCATTGCGCCGCAGGCCCGCCACGGCCAACTGCAGGCGCTCCAGCGCCTCAGGCAACAACAGCTCACGGAACCAATCCCTCCCCTGCAGCCGCAAAGCGGTCACCCGCGCCGCCGTAAGCGGGTCCTCCAGGCTGGCGATCGGCAAGGTGGCCGCCACCACCTGAGCGGGCAGGGGCAAACGCTGCTGCTGCTCCAGCCACCAGCTCCAGCTGCAACAGATCACGCCATTGCTCTCCGGTGCGGTGAGTTCATGGCCCACCCGGCTGCCGAACTCCGCCGCCAGAGAGCTGGTGAGCCCCAGGCGCAACCCTTCATCGTCGAGCAGCACCACCGTGAGCCCGCCCTGACCAAGCACCAGGCGGCGGCACTGCTCCAACAGATGCTGGGGATAGTGGGGCGCATTGGGCAGCGCCTGGCCCTGCGGTGCAAACAGGGGTAGGGGATCCAACAAGGGCGGATCCGCCAGGGTGAGCTGGACCTGAGGGGTGAGCCCCAGCACCGGCCCGCTGGACTCGGGCCAGGGCCCCACCAGCACAAGGCCGCGCTGATCCAGCAAACCCTGCAGCTCCGCTAGGGGCTGCAGGGGCTGGCAATGCCACTGCCACTGCAGCAGGGTGGAGTTGATCTGAGCCCAGCTGGTCCAGCCCTCACCGCCGCTGGCCAGCAGCTGGGGCCAGGGATCGGGCAGAGGACCCAACACCGCCAGCAGCTGGCGCAGGGGCGCTTCCTCCTCCGGAGCAATCGGCAGCCGCTGCAGGGGCCCGCAGGGCCTGGCCAGCAGACGGCGACTCAGCCGTTCGTGCAGCTGCAGCAGGCTGTCTGAAGCAGCCGGCAGGCTGCGGCGCAACTGTTCCCAGTGGCCGGTGTCGATCACCACCCCCAGGGCCTGACGCAGCAGGGGCTCGAGCCGGTCGCCCTCCGGCACCACCAAGCACCGGTCGCCAAGAACGCCAGCTCGCCAGGCCTGCACCAGATCGCCGTGCTGCAGCAGCCAAAGCTGATCGCCTGGCGGTGGCTGGCTGCCCTCCCAGCAGGCCAGGTGCAAACCCACCGACTCCAGTCGGGGCAATTCCACCTGCAACAAGCGCTGGCGCAGCTGCGGCGTGAGCACCAGAGCAGCGGACTGCTCATGCAGCGCCAGGGGCACCAACAAGCCCAGCAGCCAGCTGGGGTCGGAGCCAGGTGCCAGGCGCACGAGGGTCTGATCACCGCGGCGCAGGCTGCGCGCCACCAGGCGGCTCAGGGTGAGGTGATGAGGCCAGCGGGGTTCACCGGCCTGCAGCAACAGGGCCTTGAGTTGGTGATGGGCCCGTGCTTCCAGCATCGCGAAATCGTAGGAAGCTGGCCGGAAGCGACTGTTCAGCCATGACATCCAGCGGCAGCAGCCATCCCCCCAGCGCTGAGGCTCTGGGCCAGCGGCCGGTGGGGATCGTGGGCCTTGGCCTGATCGGCGGCTCGCTGGGGCTGGATCTCCAGGCGCGCGGGCTGGAGGTGCGGGCACTCGTACACCGCAGCAGCACCGCCAAGCGGGCGCGGCAACGGCAGCTGGCGCAGCAGATCGACACCGACCCGCAGGTGTTGCAAGGGTGCGGCTTGATTGTGCTGGCCCTGCCCCTGGATCGCCTGCTGGATCCGCCGCAGGAGCTGCGCGAGGCCCTGCCCGCCGATGCGGTGATTACGGATGTGGGATCGGTGAAACAACCGGTGCTGGAGCGCTGGCAGGGATGGCACCCCCGCTTTGTGGCCAGCCATCCGATGGCCGGTACGGCCGAGGCGGGTGTGGAGGCAGGGATCAGCGGGCTGTTTGCCGGTCGGCCCTGGGTCGCCACCCCAGACGCGCACACCGATACCGACGCGCTGGCAGTGGTGGAGCAGCTGGCGGCGCTGGTGAAGGCGCAGTGGCTGCAATGCCCCGCCGCCGCCCACGACCAGGCGGTGGCCTTGATCTCGCACATGCCAGTGCTCGTGAGTGCGGCATTGCTCGAGGCCGCCGACCAAGGTGGCGAGGCCGCCTCTGCGGCAGCTCTGGTGCGGCAACTGGCCTCCAGCGGCTTTGCCGACACCAGTCGCATCGGCGGCGGCAATCCTGAGCTGGGCACCTTGATGGCCCGCTGCAACCGCAACGCCGTGCTCAGCGCCCTGGGGCACTACCGCCAGCAGCTGGAGCAGTTGGAGGCCCTGGTGCAGCAGGAGCAGTGGAGCGAGCTGGAGCAACGGCTCACGGGCTGCCAGCAGCTGCGGCCGGACTTTCTCTGAAGGCAGCTCAGGCCGCCAGTTGCAGCTCGCGTCCGCCTGCCGCCAGCAACTGACGGCAAGCCGTGAAGGCCGACAGGCTCACCCCCGCCGTGCCCTCACCGGGGTAGATGGCATCCCCGCAGAGCCAGAGCCCCGGCAGGGGGGTGCGACTGGCCAGGCCGAACGGCCCGAAGCGGCTGGGATGCTGACCCAGACCTCCCACAAACCCGAAAGGGCGGCCCGTCCAGCCGGCGAACCCCCGGGGCGTGGCCAATTCGGCATGGAGGTAGTCGCCGGGCTCCAGGCCCAGCAAGCTGCGCAGGCCGGCCTGAATACCAGCCATCGCCTGCTGTTTGCGCTGCTGATACAACGGCTCCGGCAGGCCGAACCAAGGCCGCGCCGGCGTGAACACGCTGGCAATCAGGGTGGCCTGGCCCTCCGGAGCCCGACCATCCCCTGCAGCGCTGATCGAGACGAACAGGTTGCCGGGATCGGCCCACTCCAGCTGAGCGTGCAGCCCTAGATGCTCGGGCAGACGCTCGCGGGGCACAGCGGCATACAGCACCAAGGCACCGGAAGGATCCGGAAAGCCATGAATCCGCTGGCGATAGCCCTGGGGCAGGGCGCCCTGGAGCAGCTCGGGCAGGAGCTGCGGCGGCAGGGTGTTCACCACCTGCTCCGCCTCCAGCACAAACGGCCGCTGGCCTGCCACCACCCCCTCCAACCGCCATCCAGACGGCCCAGCGACCAGGCGCTGGAGACGATGCCGCAGCCGCAGCCGCCCGCCAGCTTGAGCCAGCGCCTGCTCCAGGGCCTCACTGAGCCTCTGCATCGAGCCCTGCAGATGCCAGAGCCCGAGTGGCTCCTGAGCCATGGCCAACACGGTGGCGCCGTAGAGGGCTGCGGTGCGATCAGCCGGCTCTTGGGAATAAAGCTTCAGCTGCAGATCCAGGAAGCGGCGCAAGCGCTGGTCAGCGCCGCAGCCTGTCAGCGGCAGCAGGTCGGCCACGGTGGCACCCACCAACACACCGCTGGCCAGGCTGGCCGGGGCCACGGCCCCGAGCAGCTGGCGCAGATCCCAGAGGTTGCGGGGAGGCAACACCGGATCGCGGCCGGCAAAAGCCCAGTTGCTGCGGTGCAGCCAGGCGCAGAGCTGCCAAAAGCGTTCGCTACCGGGGAACTGACGCTGCCGTTCCCGCTGCCAGCGCTGGGGATCCCTCCACAACGGAATCGGCTCCGGATCTCCCGCCAGCTGCACGCTGCAACCCGGATCAAGCGGCGTGGCCTGCGGCAGCGGCAGGCCGAAATGGCGGAACAGACGCTGGTGGATGCCGCCGGGCTCAAAGCCGGCCACCTGAGTTGCCCCCACATCAAAGGTGTAGGGGCCGCGGCGGAAGGTGCCGGCGCAGCCGCCGCTCTGACTGTGAGCCTCCAGGAGCTCCACCTGCAGCCCCTCAGCAGCCAACAGGGCCGCGGCGGTGAGGCCGGCGATGCCGCCCCCCACCACCGCCACATCACAACGGCTCAGCATCGCGGCATGCTGGCAGCGCCCCCGCCTCCGGCGTGAGCCCGGATCCGCCATGAAGCAGCCAGAGCTGGCCCGGTGGGTGGAGCAACGATTCCATCAACAGCTGCTGAGCTTGCAGTCCGTGGGCGGCGGCTGCATCCACAACGCCTGGCGACTGGAGCTGGGCGATGGCAGCCACATGTTCGCCAAAACCAACCGAGCTGCGCTGTTGCCAGTGTTGGAGGCCGAAGCCGATGGCCTGGCTGCCCTAAGCGCCGCGGCGGCAGCCGCCGCAGATGACGTGCCGGCGATCCCCAAGGCGCTGGTTTGCGAACGGGTGGGGGATCAGGCGGTGTTGGTGCTGAGCTGGTTGGAGCTGGGACGCCCCAGCCACGGCAGGTGCAGTAGCGCCTGGGAAGGCCTGGGCCGCGGCCTAGCGCGATTGCATCGGGCCAGTTGCCATCTGGCAGAGGGCCGTTATGGCTGGCACCGGGACAACTTCATCGGCTCAGGGCCCCAACGCAACGGCTGGCGGAGCTCCTGGGCTGAATTCTTCGGCGACCTGCGACTGCGGGCGCAGCTGGAGATGGCTGAGACCAAAGGCCAAAGACTGACCGGTGCAGCTGCGTTGCTCGCTGCTCTGCCGAACTGGCTGGCCACGCACCAGCCCGAGCCCTGCCTGGTGCACGGGGATCTCTGGAGCGGCAACGCTGGGCTGCTTAGCGACGGCGGTTCAGCGCTCTTTGATCCAGCGGTGTATCGCGGTGATCGAGAGGTGGACCTGGCCATGGCCCACCTCTTCGGCGGTTTTCCAGCTGCCTTCTTCGAGGCCTACCAAGCGGAATGGCCGTTACCAGCTGGCCACCGGCAGCGCGTCGACC
>JBEDHJ010000108.1:0-11458 GCA_041174205.1 Cyanobacteriota bacterium
AACCACTCCGATCCATCTCGAACTCGGCTGTGAAACGATGCAGCGCCGACGATATTTGGGGGGTAGCCCCCTGAGAAAATAGGTCGATGCCAGGTAAAACATTCTTTGCTCCAACCATCTCATCGCCTCATGAGCAGCTGCATGGCAGCTACCTGAGACGATGAGACAGAGAAGCCACCCGAGAGGGTGGCTTTTTTGTTGCTTGCTTTTCTGAACGACGGCGCATGGAGGCATGACGCCGTATCGTCAGCCCAGAGAAATGCGCTCAGGTGCGGTCCGAAGGATGACGACAGTGCCTTGCCTTCCTTCTTGGCGTTCGCTGGTTCGCTTGTTCTGGCGTGCTTATCGGCTTTGGGACCGTGAAGATTGTGTTGATCTCAGTGCGGCCTTTGCTTATCACACGCTTCAATCGTTTTTCCCGATCCTGCTCATTGCCCTCGGCGTCGCTAGTCGGGTTTTAGGGCGTGTGGATGGATTGACCGACCAGCTCCTGGCACTCGCCGATCAGGTTCTGCCTCCATCGGTCTTGCCTGTTGTCAGCACCACTCTCTTGAAGTTAATCCGCCAAGGCACAGGTGCAGGGTTAATTGGTGCGGCCTTTCTGTTGATTTCGTCCACGAATGCCTACCTGAGCCTGCAACGCGGAGCGGATCGTTTGTGGGGATTTAGGCCTTGTTTGCAGCCGATTGACCACTGGACGCATCCGGTCTGGCGTTTCATTCGGGCACGGATTGAGTCTTTTGCACTGGTTGTGTTGATCGGCTTTTTTGTTGTCTTGGATCAACTCACCACCAACCTGCGCTTGCTCAGCCCTGGAAGTTGGCGATTGATGCTGCAAGCCTGGATGCCCGGTTGGCTTCATCTCTGGAAGCCGGTTCCCTGGGTAATTGATCTGGCGTTATCGCTGATGATCGCTTGCGCGTTGTCTTATGCGCTTCTGGCTTTTTTGCCCACGCGTCGCGTGCCTCGGACCCCCTTGTTCTCCGGGGCCATTCTGATTGGTGTTGCGCTGACTGGTTTGAACGCTGCTTTGGGCCGCAGCTTGCTTTCGCTGGGTAATCGCTTTCAGGCCTATGGCGTGATTGGCGGTGTCTTGCTGCTCAGTTTGTGGGTGTGGCTAGTGGCCTTGGTTGTGTATTACGGCATGGCTGTGAGCGTCGTGCTTAGTCGCCGCCGTGATGGTGAGGCATCCGTACGTCCGCCGCGATCAACCTTGGAGCCAGGGCTGTGAGGATAAGGGCTGCGCACTGCTCAGGCTGATGCAACGTCCGATTCCCTGGCTCTGGATCGTCGCCCTTGCTGTTCTGCTAGTGGCGCCGGGCTTCACCGCACGTCTGTTTGTGGATGTGCTGGAAGGCGTGACCTTGCTGCTTGTGTTTGGTCCGCTTGTCTTGGCTGGCGCGGGCTTTTTGGCTTGGCAATGGTTCAAGCGACGCCTGATCACCTGCCCGGCCTGCGGCACACCCAGTTTTGGTGCAGAGCTTTGTCCAGCCTGCGGCACATCTCTGGGCAATCCCACCAACCGCCCACCAGGCGTTGCTGCTGACCAACCCGCCAGCAGCGCCGTCATTGATGTCGAGGTGCGAGACGTCTCCAGCGATCGTTAAACCAATCCCACCTGGCGCACTGCTTCCGCGCTCGACTCAGTTCATACCGCCCTCTCTTGCCAGTTCAGCCAGCCTCCTCTCCCTCAGGAACAGAAAGAAGGGAGCGGCGAAGGCAAAGGCGATGGTGACAGAGCTGAGCAGCACCAGCCAGAGATGACGCATCTGGAGACGCCGGCTTTCCACCACCATCCAGATCGTGATAGTAGAGGCGCCCACCAGCAGATCGCGCGATAGCGATTGGGCGGCTGGATTGGCATTGGCCAGATGCACGAATTCCGCCAGATCGAAGCTGGCGCCATAGATCTGCATGAACTCGAGATTGGCCAGCCAGGGCAGCACAGCTCCTGCGATGGCAAGAGCGAGATACAGCCAGGCCAGCCAAGGGCCAGGACGAGCGTTCATGGGCGTCATTGATGCAGGCGCATTGGCCATGGGGTGTGGTTCAGGGGCGGACGTCGTCCCATTCGATCACCTGTTGCTCCACACTCTCCAGGACGCTCTGGCAGCGTTGGGCATAGGCCTCGGCTCGCCGATAGAGATCGGCCATTTGTTCCACCTCCAGATCGCTGGACTGGAGCTGAGCCATGGCTAGATCCAGTGCGGTGCGGGCGTCCTGGTAGCTCAGCTGTTGCACGTCCTCAAGCCAGTCGGCGTTGTTGTCGCGGCTGGCGCTGCGGCGTTTGCTTTTGGGTTTGCTATCCGGCATGAGCGCTTGGATTCACCTGGTCCACCACGGTGTTGATCCTGCCGTCCGACACCGTTAGCTGGAGCTGATCCCCCAACTTCACCTGCTGCACCGATCGCAGCAATCGGCCGTCGCTGTGGTGAACCAGGGCAAAACCCCGTTCCAACAGCCGCTGAGGTGAGAGGGCTGACAACACATCAAGGCTGTGTTGGAGTCGTTGGCGGAGTTGGGCGAGCAGCTGCAATGGGTGCAACTGCTGCAATCGCTCTCGGCTGCTTTGCAGGCTGTGTTGCTCCTGTTGCAGGCGCTGTTGGAGGTGTTGCCGCATGAATTGACGCTGTTGCTGCAGGGCCAGACCCAGGCTGTGGCGGTCGGGCAGCAGCGCCACGATGGCGGCGGTGGGTGTGGCTGCCCGGTAATCGGCCACCAGGTCGGCGATGGTCGTGTCGTCCTCGTGCCCTAGGCCTGTCACGACCGGTAGCGGGCAGGCAGCCAGGTCACGGGCCAGCGCTTCACCATCAAAAACAGCTAAGTCTTCACGGCTCCCCCCGCCGCGGGCCAGCACGATCGCCGCAATGTTCAGGTCTGCTGCCTTCGCGATCACCTCGGCAAGCCGTGCACGGATCTGGGCTTCTACAGGTCCCTGCACCGGTACTGGCACCACGTGGACATGGGAGGCGGGCCAGCGTTCCCGCGCCGTGCGCAGCATGTCCGCCAGGGCTGAGCTGGGAGAGCTGGTGAGGAGGGCAATGGCGCTGGGCATGGCCGGCAGCGGCCGTTTGCGCTCGGGTGCCAGCAGCCCTTCGGGTTCCAGCAGCGCACGCACCCGCTCGAACTGCCGCAGCACCGAGCTGAGGCTGGGCCGCAGATCGAGAATTTGCACGCAGAGGCTGGCGCGGCTGGCCCAGAAATTGAGCTTGCCCACCACGAGCACGCCGTCGCCCTCACCGGGCTGGAAGCTGAGCTTGCTGAGTTGGGAGGCCCACACAACCCCGGAGATGGATGCCTGCTCATCCACCAAGTTGAGCCACAAATGCCCTTTCTTGAGCTGAGGGCGTGAAACCGTCGCCTCCAGCAGAAAACGCGGGGCAAACCCACGCTCAAGCAGCGAGCCGATCGCTTGGTTGAGTTCAGTGACGCTGTAGCGCGGCAGACCTGGTTCGCTGCTCAACGGTCTGAAGTCCCCATGACTGCTCTGAAGCGGATCAGCGCTCCAGGCGCCGATAGCAACTCCACCAATACAGGCAGATCAGGCTGCCCAACACAGCCACCACCTGGCCGATGGGGTGATCGATACGGATCCAGCCCACTGTCGTGATCACCAGGCCGCTGCTCAGCATGCGAGCGCCGTCGCGGCGATTTTTGGCAAAGAGATGGGCCAGACGGACGCACGGGATTCGCGCGATCAGTCTGGCCCATGCCTTCGCTGCGGTTGCTTCAGCCCAGGCCGATCTGGCCGAGGATGCCTTGGCCGGTGAGCAGTTCGGTGGCCAGGCCGATCGTGAAGCCCAGCATGGCCAGGCGGCCATTCCAGGTCTCGGCGAAATTCACAAAACCGAAGCGCGCGGATGTGGAGGTGGAGTCAGGCATCGGATTGACGCGAACGGCCGGACTGTAACGAAACATGGCGTCTGCTTGACGGTGTTGGGCGATACGGTTGGCGCCACTTGTGGGATCGGGGTGGCTTCGTTGCGTCGGGTGTTTGAGGGCCAGCTCTCGGCGCCGCTGCCTGAGAACCCAGAACTGGTGCTGGTGACCGACCTCGACGGCACCCTGCTCGGAGGTTCGACACCGGAGCGTCGGCGCTTCTATCGCTGGCTTGCGGAGCAGCGTGAGCGTGTGCTGCATGTGTTTTGCACCGGGCGGGATCTGGGGTCGATCGCCCGGGTGTTGCAGGAGGACGAGCCCATCGGTTTAGCGGCCCCTCACCTGGTGATTGGTGATGTGGGCTGCACAGTGGCCTGCGGCCGCTCCCTGCTGCCCGTGCCGCTGGTGGTGGATCCGATTGAAGCGCGCTGGGCCGGGATGGAAGAGCGGCTGTTGCCCATGCTGCAGGGTCAGCCTGGCTTGACCTCGCAGCCCATTCATTCCGAGCGCCGTTTGGCCTACTACGTCGACGTCGAGCGCTTTGATCACGGCCTCGTGCCTCTGCTGGAAGCCCATGGGGTGGATTGCCTGCTTTCCGATAACCGCTATCTCGACCTGCTCCCAGCCGGGGTGAACAAGGGCAGCACCCTGCTGGCTCTGCTCGCGGCGCTGGAGTTGGATCACGCCCATGTGGTCACCGCCGGTGACACCCTCAATGACCTGGCGATGTTCGAGACAGGCCTCAAGGGCGTGATGGTGGCCAATGCCGAGGCGGCGCTGCTGGAGCATCTGCCGCGGCTGGAGTCGGTGTATCTCGCCCAGGCGGAGGGCTGCGCCGGGATCGCCGAGGGCCTGCGCCACTTCGGCTTCGATCACCTCTGGGACTGACGCCGCTGTAGAGCTCGGTTGGTGAGGGCCGTGGCGGGGGTCTGAGCAGGATCTTCCGGCCAGGGGTGGCGGGGGTAGCGGCCCCGCAGCTCCTTGCGCACGTCCTGATAGGCCCCGCTCCAGAAGCCAGCCAGGTCCTGGGTGATGGCGGCGGGACGACCCGCGGGCGAGAGCAGCTGAACGGTCACAGCAAGTCGCCCGTTCAGCACCGTGGGGTTGGTGGCCGCTCCGAACAGCTCCTGCAACTTCACCGCCAGGACCGGTTCGCCGCTGCTGTAGTCGAGTGCAGCAAGCCTGCCGGAGGGAATTGGCAGTGCTTGAGGGAGCAGTTGATCCAAGTCGCGACGCAGCTCCCAGGGCAGCCCGTTCCAGAGGGCTTCCTCGAGGTTGAGGCTCTGCAGGTCGTTGGCGCTGCGCACCTGGTCGAGTTGCTCCCCCAGCCAGGCTTCCGGGTCGCTGGCGAGGGCCGCTGCGCTGCGATCTGGCCAAGGTGTGCCCAGATGCTGATGAGCCAGCGACAGGCGTTGTTGCAGTTGACGACTGCCGGCATCCCAGGGGAGGGCTGCCGGTCCTAAGGCGAGCAAACCCTCCAGCACAGCTGCCCGTCGGGCATTGGCCGGAGCCTCTGGCCAGGGCTTCCGCTCCAGCACCAGTGCCCCGAGCTTCCATTCCCGTTCAGCGCGCACGCGTTGCTGCTGGCTGTCCCAGCTCACCCGGGGCTCTTCATGGCCCGCTTCTGCGGCCAGCGCTTCCAGGCTGGAGGCTGCCAAGGGCAGGGCCAGCTGGATGCGGGCATCGCTGCCGCCGCCGTCGGCTGAGGCAATAGCCAGGGCCGGGCTGCCGAGAAGGGGATCGCCCGCGTGCAGCAGGGCCCCGCGTCCTGAGCGGGTGAGGTAGCGCCCAGTGCCAGCTGTGCGTTCCAGGGCGACCCGTTCCGGGTAGGCATGGGCAACCAGCTCGGCGGCGATGGCCGCCTCTTCTGCAGCCGCTGGCGCAGCCGTGCTCGATGGGCCCAGCTGCTTCAGGAGCTGAGCCTGCAACTGCCGCAGCTGCAGGCGGCGTGGATCACGCCCCGGGGCTGCCAGCCAATCGAGGCGGCGCATCAGGTCGCAGCCGGCCTCCTCCTGGCGCAGGGGATCCCGTTCACTGAGCAGCGCCGCCAGGGCGCATCCCAGCTCGCAGGCCCCCAGCTGCCGTGCCCGCAGCAGCAGCTGCGCTAGGCGGGGATGCACGCCCAGCTCTGCCATGGCGCGGCCGTGGGGGGTGAGGGTGCCGTGCCCGTCGAGGGCCCCAAGCTGGCGCAGCAGCTCCTGCCCCTCCAGCAGATGGGGCCGTGGTGGTGGCTCCAGCCAAGGCAGCTCATCCCCCAGGCCAGCTCCCCATTGGGCCAGTTGCAACACCAGCGGTGCTGGATCGGCCTCCATCACCGCCGGTGGATCAAAGGCCGGCCGGCGCTGCTGTTCCGCTGGGCTCCAGAGCCGCAGGGCTCGACCAGGGCCAAGGCGGCCGGCGCGTCCGGCCCGCTGTTCGGCGCTGGCCAGGCTGGCCGGCACGGTCACCAGAGCCTCCATGCCAGTGCCCGGATCAAAGCGACTGCGCCGGCTGAGGCCGCTATCGATCACCAGGGTGACCCCTTCGATGGTGAGAGAGCTTTCTGCAATCGCCGTGGCCAGAACCACCTTGCCGGCGTCGCTGCGGCTGCGTTGGATGGCGCGGCTCTGGGCCGCCAAGGGCAGATTGCCGTGGAGTGGGCAGAGCTCCAGCTCATGGCCCCAGCTGGTGGCACTGATCGCCTCAAGGCTCTGTTGGATCTGGCGCTGGCCCGGCAGAAACACCAGCACCGTTTCGCCGCTGTTGCGTTGATCCAGCCATTGGCTCTCGAGGGCCCGCACCACCTGGGCCGCCAGGGTTTCCCGTTCCCGTGGGGGTTGATGGCTGATCGCGACGGGATGACTGCGGCCTTCGCTGGTGAGCAGCGCAGCTTCCGGCAGCTGTTCAACCAGGGGTTGCAGATTGAGCGTGGCCGACATCACCAGCAGCCGCAGCTGTGGCATCAACAGCGGTCGTGCCTCGCGCAGCAGGGCCAAGGCGAGATCGGCCTCGCAGCGGCGCTCGTGGAACTCGTCGAAGATCACACAGGCCACCCCCGCCAGGCTGGGGTCGGCCTGCAGCTGCCGCAGGAACAGGCCATCGGTGATCACTTCCACCTGGGTGGCAGAGGAGATGCGGCTCTCGAGACGCACCCGGTAGCCCACGCGTTGCCCCACGGGCTCGCCCAGCTCGCTGGCCAGCCGCTCGGCGGCCGCTTTGGCCGCCAGCCGCCGCGGCTCCAACATCAAAATGCGGCCATGCTCGGGGCCTGCCTCGGCGGCGAGTGCTGCCTGCAGCGCCAGGGGCACCCGCGTTGTTTTGCCCGCTCCCGGCGGTGCCTGCAACAGCAAAGAGCCCCCCGCCGGCAGCCGCTGCACCAGCTCAGGCAGCAGCGGCTCGATCGGCAGGGGGGCAGCTGGTGCCAAGCGTCAGGGGCTGTTCAGCTTGCGGAAATGGTGATCAGCGCACGCGGCGGGCGCCATCCACCGGGTGGTACACCTCGCCCGTGGTCTCTTCGTAGACGATCGCGGGAAGCCCGGTTTCGAACATGGTCTGCAGGGCTTCCTTGAGATATGGGTTCCAGCCACCGGTGTTCACCTTGCCGTGGCGCACGGTCCAGTCCCAGGTGCCCTGGAGATCCCGGGGCACGCGGCCTTCACGGTCGCGGCGCGCCACCAGGTCCTGGGATTCCACCAGGCCCACCAGGATCGGTTGCTTGCCGTAGGCCGGCGTGAGGATCAATTCGAGGCGCACAGGGTCCTCTTTCACCAGCTTCAGCTGGAAGCGCGGGGGCAGCTTGATGGCCTTGAGCACCGCAGCCACGATCCGGGTTCTTTGCTCCACTCAGCCTCCGCTGTGTCCACAAGCACTCAACGGTTGTACCAGCTGAAGGGCCCCTGCGGGCTTAGTCGGGGTCGTTCCCTGAGCCGGGCTGATCGCTCTCACCCCCGAACCGCACGGTGAGCAGGTCGTCTTGGGTGAGCTGTCCATCGGCATCCAGCAGTTCTGGATGGATGGTGAGCCGCCCTGTGCGATCGCCCTTGGGCTCCCGGCTCTGCTGGTCTCCAGGCCTGGGAACGGCGCCATAGCCGCGGCTCATGATCCGAAAGGCCTGCCACAGCAGTGCCAGGAAGCAGGCCCCATAGAGCAGGGGCAACAGCTTTGAAAACACCTCGGAGATCATCGGCACCCAGCCGGGGCGGACAGACCATCATCGCTCGGCTTGTGCGCAAGTGGTGGGGAGATCCACCACCCCGGGGTGGTTTGCCTGCTGGCGGAATCTGCGTACGGTCGAGGTCTGCGACTGTTCGGCTGCATGGCTGCTCTGCCTTCTCGGGTTTGGCCCCTGGCGCTGGCCTCGGCCCTCATCTGCGGCGCTCTGCCGCCGGTCTTGGCTCAGTCGCCTGTCAGCTCGACAACGCTCTCGCGCCAGTCGTTTGTGGCTGAGGCGGTGCGCCGCACTGGGCCGGCGGTGGTCACCATCGATACGGAGCGAACGGTGGTGGTGCCTGGCAGGCAGGTGATGCCGGCGTTTCCGCTGATGGATCCGCTGCTGCGCCAGTTCTTTGGGTTGCCCCAGGGCGGTGGCCAGGTGCCGCCTTCCCAGCGCACAGAGCGTGGAATGGGCAGTGGCTTCATCATTGACGCCCAGGGGCTGGTGCTCACCAACGCTCACGTGGTGGAGGGAAGCAGCCGGGTGACCGTCGGCCTCAGCGATGGCCGCCGCGTTGAGGGCACTGTGGTCGGCGCTGATCCCGTGACCGATCTGGCGGTGGTGCGCTTGGCCGGAAGCGGCAGTTGGCCCGTGGCGCCGCTGGGCAATTCCGATGCCCTGCAGGTGGGCGACTGGGTGATTGCGGTGGGCAATCCCTTCGGGCTGGATCAATCCGTCACGCTGGGCATCGTCAGCAGCCTCAATCGCAACGCGGCCAAGCTCGGCATCACCGACAAGCGTCTAGAGCTGATCCAGACCGATGCCGCCATCAACCCGGGTAATTCCGGTGGTCCTTTGCTCGATGGCGACGGCGCGGTGGTGGGGATCAACACCTTGGTGCGCTCTGGCCCTGGCGCGGGTCTGGGCTTCGCCATCCCGATCAACCGTGCACGCAACATCACCCAGCAGTTGGTGAGTAAGGGCAGCGTCAGTCACGCCATGATCGGCGTGGGCCTTGATGCGGTGCGCAGCAGCACCGGGGCGCAACTGAACGGAGCGGTGGTGCGCAGCGTGATGCCCGCCGGTCCGGCAGCTCGGGCCGGTCTGCGCACCGGTGATGTGATCACGGCCGTGGGAGGTCAACCGGTTCGCGATCCCGCTCAGCTCACCCAGTTGGTGGAGGGCCATGGTGTGGGCCGCGCCATGGACCTCACCGTGCAGCGGCAAGGGCAGACCCTGCAGCTGCAGGTGACGCCTGTGGAGCTTTCCAGCCTGATGCGATCGCGTTGAGCCGGGACGGGGAGCTCAATCGGATCAATCAGCGCCGCGCAAGACCTCCACGCACTGGGTGACACATTCACCGTCGTCGATGGAGCAGGCGGTGATGCACTCGAAGTAGGTCTCCACCGGGTCAAGCCCGGTGGCGTTGGAGGGCGTCAGCCCCATGGCCAAGAGTTCGGCCCCTGTGGTGGTGCTGGCGGCGGCATTGGAGGGATTCGGAACGATGCCCATGGCCAGACCTCTCAAGGGGGGAAGTCATCAGCGTATGAACGCCATGCGTCTAAGCCAAGAACAATGAGTCGTCTTGCCTAGGGAAGTGTGAAGTTGTTTTGAGTGGTGGCCGGCTTCAACGGCTGGATCAGGCCGCTTTCTGCTTGCGCGCTTCGGTTTTGGCCTTCTGTTTGTCGCGATTGGCCTTGCGCTTGGCGTCCTGCTCGGCGGCCTGGCGTTTGGCCTCAGCGGCGGCGGCCTCTTCAGCTTTCTTCTCGCGGTAATAGGCGTAATCGCCGCGGTAGACCACCAGTTCGCCATCGCGGATTTCCACGATTTTGTTGGCCACCCGCGAGATGAAGTAGCGGTCGTGGCTCACCACGAGCACCGCGCCTTCGTATTCGATCAGCGCATCCTCGAGCATCTGCTTGGCCGGGATGTCGAGGTGGTTGGTGGGCTCATCCAGCACCACGAGGTTGCAGGGCATCAGCAACATCAGCGCCAGGGCCAGGCGTGCTTTTTCGCCGCCTGAGAGTTTGCCCACCTCCTTGAACACGGCGTCGTTGCTGAAGCAGAAGCTGCCCAGCAGCGAGCGCACCTGGGTCTGGGTCCAATCCGGCACCGCTTCGAACAGGGTGTCGATCACGGTTTTGGAGAGATCGAGGGCTTCGGCCTGGTTCTGCTCGAAGTAGCCGGCGATCACGTTGTGCTCACCCAGGCCGGCGAAACCCTCATCGGGCGTCTCGATGCCCATCACCAGGCGCAGCAGCGTGGATTTGCCGGCGCCGTTGGGGCCCACAAAGGCGATGCGATCGCCCCGCTCCACCTCCAGGTTGGTGCCCAGGAACAGGATCTGCTCGCCGTAGCTGTGGCTGAGGTCTTTGATCTCGGCGATCAGGCGGCCGCTGCGCGGTGCCGGAGGGAATTGAAAGCGCGGGCCGCTGACGCTTTCGATCGGTGCTTCGATGCGCTCCACCTTGTCGAGCAGCTTCTCGCGGCTTTTCGCCTGGGTGGAGCGGGTCGCGCTGGCGCGGAAGCGATCGATGTAGGCCTGCTGGGTGGCGAGCTCCTTTTGCTGGCGCTCAAAGGCGGCCTGGCCGGCTTCGCGCTCTAGGGCCTTTTGCTCGAGGTGTTGGCTGTAATTGCCCAGGTAGCTGCGGGAAACGCCCCGCTCGGTTTCCACGATCTGGTTGCAGACCCGATCGAGGAAAGCCCGGTCGTGGCTGATCACCACCAGTGGGCAGGTCTGGCCCACCAGGTAGTCCTCCAGCCATTGGATGGTCTCCACATCCAGGTGGTTCGTGGGTTCGTCGAGGAGCAGCAGATCCGGCTCCTGCAGCAGCACCTTGCCCAGGGCGATGCGCATCTGCCAGCCGCCGGAGTAGTCGCCCACCAGCTGCTCGGCGCCTTCCGGGGTGAAGCCGATGGTGGGCAGCAGTTTGTCGATGCGGGCATCGAGTTCGTAGCCGTGCAGGCTCTCGAAGCGGCTCTGCAGGCTGCCCAGCTCGTGGATCAGTTCGTCGAGGTGATCCGGGTCTTCGGCGGCCTTCTCGCTGCCCATCTCCTCTTCCACCTCGCGCTGGCGGTTGAGCACCTCAGCGGCTTCTCCGAAGGCCTGAAACAGCTCTTGTCGCACCGTGCGGCGCACGTCGACATCAAATTCCTGCTGCAGATACACGATCCGTGGATCGCCCTGCTTCACCACCTGGCCGCTGCTGGGCTCCTCCATCCCGGCGATGATTCGCATCTGGGTGGATTTGCCGGCGCCGTTCACGCCCACCAGGCCGATGCGATCACCCGCCTTCACCTCCCAGGTGACATCCCGCAGCACCTCACCGGTGGGATAGATCTTCGAGACGCGTTCGAGACGGAGCAAGGCGTGTGCAGTGGAGGGCGCCTGGGGCCCGGTCCTGCTTGCATCATCTCCCCTGGGAGGTCCGGCCCTGCAGACTGTTT
>JBEDHJ010000109.1:0-8765 GCA_041174205.1 Cyanobacteriota bacterium
TTGATCGCCCCAGGCTGATCGCCCTTGGGGCTGTAGGGAGCGTGAAGCTGGAACGGAGTGGCCATCGGGCCATTCTCGGGCAGTCAGCCCAGCGGCGTGGTGCTCAGCACCACGGTCTCACCAGGGCAACAAAAAACCCATGACCACGGGCGGAAGGTTCCGCTAGGTGGCCATGGGTTACCGACCAATCGGAGTGATCAGACAGCGGCGCTGACGGCGCTGCCGAGGGCTTCGCGCAGACCACGCACCACGGCCACCATGGCCAGCGGGTCGTTGAGCTTGTTCACGGCCGAACCCACACCCACGCCAGCGGCGCCGGCGGCGATGGCCATGGGCACGGTGACGGACGAGAGGCCAGAGGCGCAGAGCACGGGCACGCTCACAGCACGGCTGATGCTGTGGGCAGCGGCCAGGGTGGGAGCAGCTTTCTCGATCAGGCCAAGGCTGCCGGCGCTGAAGGGCTTGGCGCTGGTACCGCCTTCGGTCTGAATGATGTCGGCGCCTGCGGCCACCAGATCGGCAGCCAGCTGCTCCTGCTGATCCAGGGGCAGCACATGGGGCACTGTGACGCTCAGCACCACCTCGGGCAGCAACTCACGGGTGCGGCGGGTGATCGCCAGCACTTCTTCGGCATCGAAGATGCGGCCCAGGGGATAGAAGGCGTCGTAGTTGCCGATCTCCACCATCGCGGCGCCAGCGGCCACGGCGGCGGGGAACAGCTCGGGATCCACAGCGCTCACGCAGATCGGCAGGCCGCTCACTTCAGCAGCCAGTTGCACCAGAGCCGGATCACAGGCCACATCGATCAGATCGGCACCGCCAAGACCAGCCGCGCGGCTGATGCGCTCCACGCTGGTGGCATCGAAGTTGGTGAGGCCGGCGATCACCTTGAGGGCGCGGCGCTCCTCCAGAGCCATGCGAAGCGAAGCGGGCAGCTGGGCGAGACGCGACATACCAGTGCAGACAGAGTGGAGCCATTCTCCCACGCAGCATTTGGGGCAACCCTGGAGCCGCCACCACCTGCGCCTGCACCGTTGGCTGCTGCAGCGACCGGAGCTGCTGCCCGATGGGGCCCCGTTATTGCTGGCGGTGTCGGGCGGACAGGATTCGATGGCGCTGGTGGGCCTGCTCCGGGATCTGCAACGGCTGCATCACTGGCGGCTGCAGCTTTGGCATGGCGACCACCGGCTACGGGCCAACTCCAGCCAGCAGGCCAGCGAACTGCGCCAATGGGCGGAGCAACAGGGGCTGGCGCTGCAGCTCGAGGTGTGGCCAGAGCCGCAGCCCTCCGAGGCCGCAGCCCGCGCCTGGCGCTACGGCGCCCTGGAGGCTGCCGCCCGCACCTGGGGCGCCAGCCATGTGGTGACGGGTCACACCGCCAGCGACCGCGCTGAAACCCTGTTGCTGCAGTTAGCCCGCGGCAGCCACCGCCGCGGCCTGGCCAGCCTCCGCCCGCAGCGCCCCCTCAGCGCCGAGCTCACCCTGGTGCGGCCGCTGCTGCTCTTCAGCCGCCGCGAAACGGGCCAGATTCACAGGCAACTCGGCCTGCCCCTTTGGCCGGATACCAGCAACGAGGAGCCCCGCTACAGCCGCAACCGCCTGCGCCAGGAGGTGCTGCCGGTGTTGGAGCAATTGCACCCAGGCGCCAGCCGCCGCATCAGTGGCGTTGCCGAGCGGCTGGCCCAAGAGCAGGAGCAGCACGACGAGCTGGTTGATCTCGCCCTAACAGGGCTATGGGCAGACGCCGCAGCACCTGAGCAGGCGCTGCAACGCCGGGCCCTGCTCGCCCTGCAAGCCGCCAACCAACGCCAACTGCTGCAGCACTGGCTGGGTCTTCAAGGCATCAGCGCCCTTCCGGCTGAACAGATGCAACGGCTGCTCAGCCGCCTAGCCCAAGGCCGCGGGCCCGGTAGCCACGAGCTGCCAGGCGGAGCCCAGCTGCGCTGGAACCGCGAGCATCTCTGGCTGAGCCAACCCAACGGGCGCCCGCCAAGCGCGGCAGAGCCGCCCAACTCGCCCTAAACAGGAGACACCAGTCCAGCCCCGATGCCCAGCCCGGAGGAGCAGGCCTACAGCGCCGTGGAGCTGGCCTATGGCCAAGGGGAGTTTGTGCGTGCGCTGGATCTGGCTCAAGCCCTGCAACCGCAGCTCCAACCAAACCGCCCAGACCTGCTGGATCAACGCCTGCAGCTGCTGCTCGGCCACATCCATCTCTATGGCCTCGGCCAACCCCGCCAGGCGGAAGCGGCCTACCAAGCGGTGTTGGAGAGCTGCCAGGAAGTGAACTACCGCCAGCTGGCAGAGCAGAGCCTGCAGCTGTGTGCAGAAGCGGTTCCCGAAAAGAGTCCTGCGGCCATCGAGGAACCTGCCAACGAGGGAAGAGACCCTGAACCGCCCTCCTTTGCCGAGCCGGCCACCTCCTCCACCGCAGACGAAGCCCCCTCAGCGCTGCCGGCCACACCATGGCTTCAGCAACTGCAAGACCCCCAGCAAGCCCTGGCTCAGATTCAGCAGGCCTGGGCAACCGTGGTGCCCGCCGCCACGCCTGAGCCCGTCCCACAAGCTGCAGCGATCGAAGCCGCGCGGCCATGGACTGACGCGGGACAGGAAGACAAACCAGAGCTGATCCCAGAGAGCGATCAAAGCCAGGTTGTGGTCGCCGCAACAACGATCGCCCAACCTGAAGTACTGGATCCGCCTGTTGGTCCGAGCGACCAACCAGAGCCCGAGCCGGCGACGGCTGACAACCCTGCTCCAAGCGAACTCCCCGGAACGGAGCTCACGGCTGCAGAGCGCATCGCACTGGAGCGCGGCTTGCTGCTGGTGCGGCTCTCAAGTCGAGAGCACACACCCGCTGAGCTCGAGCCCAACCAACCAAACCTGCAGGAGCTTCCCCCGAAGGGAAACTCCTGGGCTCGTTTGAAGGAGCGCTGGCGGAACGCTTTGCCGATCAGCCGGCAGCAGCCGAACGGCGGCGGCGGGTCCGGCCGCTGATCTCGGGCTCTTCGGTGCGAGCCGGGGTCGCCACAGCGGCGGCTGCGGCCGCTGGAGCAGGAGCAGGAGCAGCAGCAGCGCCCACGGCCGCTAGCTCGCGACGGGGCTGCTGCGAACGCTCAGCTCGCTCGGGGCGATCGCCGCGCTGGATGTCGCGACTGCCACCGCGTCCACCGCGGGGAGCGGGGCGGGTGTCGGGCTCGGCATCAGCACGGCCTTTGTAGGCGGGGGTGCCACCAGGAGCCGGCTGCACCAGGCAAATGATCAGCGGCTCCACCTGGAGCTCGCGGCGCAGACGGCGCTGCAGGCCGATCTCGATCTCACGCTGCACGCCCATCCAATCCACATCGGGAGCTTTGCCGCCGCTGTTGCGCGACAGCTGCTGCCAGCGGTTCTCGAGCACCCAGGTGATCTCGCGTTCAGCCCAGAGGCTGAGCTTGCGCGGATCCGCAGCGGTCACCACGCCGCGCAGGTTCACCCTGGGCGGAGCGGCCATCACGCCATCGGTGCTGATCACAGCGAGCATCGTGATCACGCCGTCGTCGGCGAGTTGCTGACGCTCCTTGAGCACGCGAGCATCGACGATGCCGTTGCGGGAGGCATCGAGGAGCTCGATGCCGGCCTTCACCGGTTCACCCTTGGCGATCGAATCGGGGGTGAGTTCGACCACATCACCGTTATCGATGATCAGGATGTTTTCAGCAGGCACGCCCATCGATTGAGCGGTCTTGCTGTGGCACACGAGCATGCGGTGCTCGCCATGCACGGGCACGAAATATTTGGGCTTGGTGAGAGCCAGCATCAGCTTCTGGTCTTCCTGGAAGCCATGGCCCGACACGTGAATGCCTTCGCCCTTGCCATAGACCACCTTGGCGCCGAGCATCATCAGCCGGTCGATGGTATTCACCACGGAAATGGTGTTACCGGGAATGGGGCTGGCCGAGAAAATGATCGTGTCGCTGTTTTTCACCTGCACCTGCGGATGTTCACCGCGGGAGATGCGGCTCAGGGCAGCTAGCGGTTCGCCCTGGCTGCCGGTCATCAGCAGCAGGGTTTCACGATCGGGCAGATCACGGATCTGTTTGATGGGAACAAACAGATCATCAGGAGCGCGCATGTAGCCGAGCTCGCGGGCCTTGGCGATCACGTTGAGCATGGAGCGGCCCAACAGGCCCACCTTGCGGCCGTTCTTGAGCGCCAACTCCAGGATCATCGCCACGCGGTGAATCGAGCTGGCGAAGGTGGTGATGATCACCCGGCCTTCGGCCTGGGAAATGTGGCGATCCAGGCAAGGGAACACCGAGCGCTCCGGCGGGCAGAAGCCCGGCACCTCAGAGTTGGTGGAATCGCTGAACAGGCAGAGCACGCCCTGTTCGCCGTAGTGGGCCAGGCGGGCCATGTCGAAGGTCTCGCCATCGACGGGGGTGTGATCGAACTTGAAGTCACCGGTGAAGATCACCGTGCCGACTGGGGTGGTGATGGCCAGCGAGAAGCTGTCGGCCATCGAGTGGGTGTTGCGGATGAACTCCACCGAGAAGTGTTGGCCCACCTTCACCACGTCGCGGGGAGCGACGGTTTGAAGGATGGTGCGATCCATCACACCGGCTTCTTCCATCTTTCCGGTGAGCATCGCCAGCGCCAGACGCGGGCCATGAATCACCGGAATATTGAAGTTCTTGAGGTGGTGAGCAATGCCACCAATGTGATCTTCGTGACCGTGAGTCACGATCATGCCGCGGATGCGCTTCTGGTTTTCCTTGAGGTAGCTGGTATCCGGCATCACCACGTTGACGCCATGCATGCCATCGCTGGGGAATGCCAGGCCGGCATCCACCAACATGATGTCGTCGCCGTATTCAAAAACGCAGGTGTTCTTTCCGATCTCGTGAAGGCCACCCAGGGGGATGACACGCAGACAGGGTTGTTTGGCTTGGTTCGTCATTCAGAAAGTGGGGTCCGGCGCAGCCGGAATCAGAACGGAAACATCGAGGGAGCAGACGCCGTAGCGCGCTCAGGTAGGCCTTGGCGTCAGGTGGGACGCAGGGCTGCCAGCACAGAGGAGAGTCGGTCGCGCACGTCGTTCGAGGCAGAAACAAGAGGAAGCCTTGGGGCACCCACGGGCCAGCCGCTGAGCTCCAGCGCGGCTTTCACGGGGATGGGATTGGTGGTGCAGAACATCGCCTTACAGAGCGGCAACAGCTGTTCATGCAGCGCCAGGGCGGTGGCATGGTCGCCAGCCAAAAAGGCCTGAACCATGCGCTGGATCTGGTCACCAGCCACATGGCTGGCCACGCTCACCACACCAACGGCGCCCACTGCGAGCATCGGCAGCGTCAGGGCATCGTCGCCGCTGTAGATCGCCAGGCGCTCACCGCAGAGGCTGCGCAGGGCGCTCACTTCTTCTGTGGTGCCGCTAGCGGCCTTGAAGCTCACCAGGTTGGCCAGGTCCATCAACCGGGCCGTGGTCTCCGGCGTGATGCTGCAGCCGGTGCGGCCGGGGATGTTGTAGAGCATCAGCGGCAGCTGGGGTGCCGCGGCGGCCACAGCCCGGAAATGGGCCTCAAGGCCTTCCTGGGGGGGCTTGTTGTAGTAAGGCACCACCACCAGAGCGCCATCGGCGCCTAGGGCAGCGGCTTGGCCGATGGCCTCCACCGCCTCGGCGGTGCAGTTGCTGCCCGTGCCCGCCAGCAGGCTGGCGCGATCACCCACAGCGCTCTTCACGGCTGAGAAGAGGCGATGCTGCTCATCCCAGCTGAGGGTGGGCGACTCACCGGTGGTGCCGCACAGCACCAGGCCATCGGAGCCGTGATCCACCAGATGACTGGCCAGCCGTGCGGCCAAGCCCAGATCCACCGAGCCATCGGCGGCAAAGGGGGTCACCATCGCGGTGATCACCCGCCCGAAGGGCACAGGGGAGGCGGTGCCGGGCTGCAGCGGAGACACCATCGAGCTCAAGCGACAGCCCCTGCTGTGGCAGCCCCGGCTGCAGCGGCTGCGGCTGTGGGATCCAGGAGCAGCTCAGCGATCTGAATCGCATTCAGGGCTGCACCCTTGCGGATCTGGTCGCCGCAAAGCCAGATCTCGAGCGCATTGGGCTCGCTGAGGTCCTGGCGGATGCGACCGACGGCCACCGGATCACGGCCGGTCACATCGGTGGGCATCGGGAAGCGATTGGCACCGAAGTCTTCGATCAGTTCCACGCCTGGGGCTTCAGCCAGCAGGGCCCGGGCCTCCTCCACGGGGAAGGGTTCGTGGAACTCGATATTGATCGCCTCGGAATGAGCCCGCAGCACCGGCACACGCACACAGGTGGCCGAGACGCGCAGATCCGGCAACCCCATGATCTTGCGGGTCTCGTTGAGCATCTTCAGCTCCTCCTCGCAGTAGCCGTTCTCCTGCAGGGGCGAGTTGTGCAGGAAGAGGTTGAAGGCGAGGGAATAGGGCAGCACGCTGCTCTCAGGGGTGCCGCCGTCGAGCACGGTGCGGCTGAGATTGGCGAGCTCCTCCATGGCCCGGGCACCGGCACCGCTGGCCGATTGATACGTGCTCACCACCACCCGACGCAGGGGACGGCGGGCCGCCAGCGGCGCCAACGCGAGCGTCATCAGGATCGTGGTGCAGTTGGGATTGGCAATCACACCGTTGTGCCCAAAGGCAGCGTTGGGGTTCACCTCCGGCACCACCAACGGCACCTCCGCATCCATGCGGAAGGCACTGGAGTTATCGATCACCACGGCGCCGGCTGCAGCGGCCACTGGCGCCCACTGCTTCGACACCGAGCCGCCGGCCGAAGCCAGCACCACATCCACACCGTTGAACGCTTCAACGCTCACCGGCTCAATCGTCAGGGTCTGGCCGTTCCACTCGACGGTCTGACCAGCCGAACGCGGCGACGCCAGCAGCGTGAGCTGGCCCACCGGAAACCGACGCTCCGCCAGCAACAGCAGCAGCTCCTGACCCACGGCGCCACTGGCACCCAGCACGGCGACATGCAGAGGGCGTTGGGGAAGGGAGCGGATGGTGCTGGTCAACGGAGGGAGACGAAAGACGGTTGAACGAAGACGGTTGAAAGCCTGGAAGACCGGTTCGCGGGTCGTGACGGATGCCCGTGAACCGAGGCTGCGATCTGCAACAACAGGTGCGAAAGCCCGCTGGGCTTTCGCTGATGGATCTTCAGGTCGCTTTTCTTGCTGACCACCATACGCCGGCAAGGCAAGGCCGGCGACCCAGCGCGGGGAGCTGTCACAGGCCACTTCCTAGGATCGTGGGCTGCCTAGTTGCCGATCCATGAGTCCTGCCGCCTCCACCGCCAGCAAATCCGAGCTCAAGGTGAGCACCAGCCCTCGCCCCGTCAGCCGGATGGCGGTGGAGATCGGTGTTCCCGCCGGCCTCACCCAGACCAGCCATGAGCAGGCTGTGGAGAAGCTGAGCCGCACCATCAAGCTGCCCGGCTTCCGCAAGGGCAAGGTGCCCCGCGCCGTGTTGGTGCAGCAGATCGGCGCTGCCCGCATCCGCGCCACCGCCCTAGAGGAGCTGGTGGACAGTGTGTTCCGCAATGCCCTCAAGCAGGAAGAGATTCCGGCCATCGGCCAGCCCAGCGTGGATGGCGGCTTTGAAGCTCTGCTGGAGCGCTTTGAGCCCGGTAAGGAGCTGAGCCTCACCCTTGAGATGGATGTGGAGCCCACCCCCAGCCTCAAAAGCACCAAAGGCCTCAAGGCCGAAGCCGAAGCCGTCAGCTTCGACGCCGCCCGCGTCGATGAGCTGATCGAGCAGTCCCGCCGTCAGCTGGCCACCCTGGTGCCCGTGGAGAAGCGCGCTGCCGAGCAGGGTGATGTGGCCGTGATCAGCTTCAGCGGCACCTTTACCGACAACGGCGAGGCCATCAGTGGCGGCAGTGCCGAAGCGATGGAAGTGGAGCTGGAAGACGGACGCATGATCCCCGGCTTCGTGGAGGGGATCATCGGCATGAAGCCAGGCGACAGCAAAACCGTGGCTTGCCAGTTCCCCGAGGAGTACCCCCAGGAAGACGCCGCCGGTCGCAAGGCCAGCTTTGAGATCAGCCTGAGCGAGCTGAAGGCCCGCGAACTGCCCGCCCTCGACGACGCCTTCGCCCAGCAGGCCAGCGACAAGCAGACCCTCGCTGAGCTGCGCGCCGACCTGGAGGAGCGCCTCAAGGAAGACGCCGAGCGCCGCAACCAATCCAACCGCCACGACGCTCTGCTGGCGGCCCTGGTGGAGCAGCTGGAAGTGGAACTGCCCGAAACCCTGGTGCAGGAGGAGATCATCTCGCTGCTGGAGCAAACCGCCGGCCAACTCGCCCAACAGGGCATGGACGTGAAGAAGCTGTTCACCCCCCAGCTGATCCAGAGCCTGCGCGAAACCTCCCGCCCCGAAGCCGAAGAGCGCCTCAAGCGCAGCCTGGCCCTCAAGGCCCTGGCCAGCGCCGAGAAGATCGAAGTGGCCGCCGATGAGATCGACGCCAAAGTGAAAGAGCTGAGCCGCGGCTTCAGCGACAACTCCCGCATCGATCCCGCCCGCCTGCGCCAGGCCGTTCAGGAAGACCTGATGCGCGAGAAGCTGATGGGCTGGCTGGAGAGCAACTCCACCATCACCGAGAAGGCTGCAGACGACGCCGAGGCCAAGCCCAAGAAGGCCGCCGCCAAGAAGGGCAGCAGCAAGAAGGCTGAGGCCGCCAGCGAGCCCGCTGCCGAGGCCTGATCCCCATAGATTGGCCGGACTGACTGCAGTCCGGCCGCGTGATCAACGCCAGC
>JBEDHJ010000110.1:0-3157 GCA_041174205.1 Cyanobacteriota bacterium
CAACAATGCCTGAATAGGTGTAGTTGGCAGCGCTGGTTGAATTGGTGATGTAGATCGCCTTGTTGCCGCCGGCGCCATAGGTGTTCTGCAGGAGGCCGCCACCAGTTAATCCTGAGATGTAGACGTTTTCGCTGTATGTGTCGAAGGTTGTTCCAGAGTCAATCTGAAGCACGCCTTGGTTGTTGCGCCAGTTGTCCCGCGTGTAGTTATGGCTTACTTGCCCCTCCGCCACCTGAAACAGGCCGTCGCTGGCTTGGCTCACGATGAAGCGGCGATCGTTCCAGCCCATCTCCAGGCTAAACGTGCCCGTTTTTTTAACGGTGCCGGAGCCATTGAGTGTTAATGAGCGACCAGATTCGAGGTAGGTTTGATTGCTGGAATTGCCCGCTGTTGCCGCGAGCTCCAGCACGGCACCGCTGTTCACCGTGATCGTCTGCTCGCCATTCGCCCAGCGGAAGCGGTTGGTGCCCTCGGCCGAGCCAGGCACAAGCCGCAGCGTGCCCGCTTGAACTGTTGTGCCGCCCGTCATGTCGCCACGACCGGCCAAGGTTTGTGTGCCGGTGCCGCTCTTGATCAGGGCCCCGGTGCCTGAAATGTCGCCGGTGTAATTGCTGCTGTTGGTGCCGCCCACATTGAAGGTGAGCCCTCCTGCGCCGATGGAGATCGCACCCGATCCGGCTACTGCACCCGTTGCGGTTTTCAGTTCTAGGCCGCCCGCACCCGAGCGGGTGATTGCGGCGTTGAGGTTGATGTGCCGGTAGGCATCGAGGGTGAGTTTGTTGGCGCTACCGCTGCTGATGGCCGTTGCAACGGTGATATCGCCTGCTTGTGCTCCCGTTGAAAGCCCACCGGTACTTACCGTGACGTTCGAGCTATTCAGTGCCGTCGTGAGGGTGGTGGCATTGACCACTGCCGAATCAGCAGTGCCTGAGAACGATCCATCCACTCCTGCCTGCGTTCCTTCGCTGATGGTGATGTTGTAGGGATCGAGCAACCACAGGCCCGTTTCACCCGCTGCCGCCGTTGTGTCCACGCGGATGTCATCCACCCTGAGGTCGTAGCCGGAGGTTTCGATGCGGCCGCCGACACCGCCTTCCGCCCCGCCTTTGGCGAGCAGCGTGCCCGACACCGTGGTGACGCTGTTAGCTTTGGTGATGTCGCTCCAGGTGACGATCGTGCCGCCGTCACCGCGATCGATGGCGGAGGCGTTGAGCACCGCGCCGGCGGCGATTGTGGTGCTGGTGGCCTGGCGGATGGTGGGGTTGCTGTTCTGCCAGCTGCCGCCCACCTGAATCGTTCCGCCCCCGTTGCGTCCGGTGGCGGAGAGGTTGGCGGTTGCTGCGAGGGTGAGCTCGGAGCCGGTGAGCGTGATCGCGCCGCCGTGACTGCCGTTTGCCAGACCATCGGCGCTGATCGAACCGGCGATCGTCAGGTGGTCGCTGTTGATGGCGATCCGGCCAGCCTCGCTGCCTGCGAGGGCTTGGGCCGTGAGTCGACTGCCTGGATCGATGCGGATCGCGCCGGGTCTTGCACTGGTTGCGTCCTGGCCGGTTGTTCTAGGGCTTGCTGTCAGGTTGATCTGCCCCGCCTGGCGGATGCCATCCACCCTCAAAGCGGCACCGATCAGATCAATCTGTTCACCGGCGACGGTAATGGTGCCGTCGTAGAAACTCCTGGACGCTGAGCTGGTCGCGGTTGCCTGGGCAGTCGCGTACGTCGTTGGTGTTTCCTGGCCGGAGAGCAGGCTGGGCAGATCGAGGCCAACGCCGCGCAGGGGAATCGTGGTATCAGCGGCGATCACCGCCTGGTCGGTGAAGGCGGATGTTTCTGCGTTGGTCAGTCCGGCCAGATTCTGGGCTTCGAGCGTGCCCCGCAGGGTGATCGCCTGGCCGGCCACCGTGATCTTCCCGGCTGGGGCTGGCACCGTGGTGCTTCCACCCAAGAGGTCGGAGATCGCATTGGCCTGAACGATGCCGCCGACGTTGACCACGGAGGCAAGCGCTCCCGAGAGGTGGGATGCACCGATCCAGACCTGGCCGCCGGCTGCTGCAATCTGTCCTTGCTGCCTGACCAGGCTCTGGGCCAGCTCCCCGTTGACGGCGAGGTTGATCAGGCCATCACCCATCACATCGAGGGTGGCCGTCTGTCCTGATGCCAGAACCACCTGGCCCAATTGGGCATGGATCAGGCCGTCGTTGATCACATTCGGGCCGACCAGGGCCACAAGGCCAGCCTCCGAGACCTTGATACTGCCGGCGTTCTGAATCAGTGCCCCGCCTGGGCTCTGGCTGTCCTGGACCAGTTGCAGCGGCCCACCTTGGCTGAATCCGGCCGGATGGGCGCTGAGGGTGGAGGCCATGAAGCTGGCCGTATCGATCTGCCCTTGCGGACCGATCAGCACCCCCTGGGGGTTGAGCAGCAGCACGCCGCCATTGGCCTGGAGCAGACCATTGAGCTGCGAGGGCCCCAGGCCGCCGGTGACGCGGGCCAGTAACAGGGATTGGGCGCTGGGCTGCTGCACCAGCACCTGTTCGCCGGCGCCGATGTTGAAGCTGCGGAAATCGGCGGCCGCGCGTTGGCTGGCCTGCTGGATCAGCAGTGTTGCCGGGTCCTGCTGGCTGAACTGGATCCGCCCCTCAACAACGGAGGCCCCTTCCGGCAGGGCGAAGACGGGGGTCGCCGTCATCGCCGCGATCATCGCGGCAGCGCCGGCATGGAGAACAACGGTGGCGCGCTGTGATCCCTTGGCAGGCTCTAGCGAGTCCCGGGATCTCTGTCCATCGCGGAGGCGCCGAGGCAATGCTTACTCATACCTGCTTCTATTTTGCCACGGATCCCAGCACTGTCACGTCCTGCCGAGGTCAAGGAAGCGCAGGTTTGCAGTCTGCGCAAATCGCTGCTCTGGACTGGGTTTGGCTCGCCTTTTGTTGTCTTTTTGGCCGTGATTGGTGTTTCTGTTGCTTGGTGTGAGCCTTGTCCAAGGGCTGTTTAGTATTCTTGCTTGATTTTTTGATTGCTCAAGTTCTAATGTTTTTGCGTCTGTTTGGCCTTGGCTTTTTTCTGATTTGTCGGCCTTCGGGGTCGATTTGGGCGCACTCGTGGCCATCCGGCCAGGTCTTCTGGCTTTCTCCGGCGCTCCAGTGGGCCAGGATGTCAT
>JBEDHJ010000111.1:0-3400 GCA_041174205.1 Cyanobacteriota bacterium
CCATCAGCAGCCGCGCGTAGTACGCGGTCATGTTGTTGTTGAGCCGGAAGGTGGTCACAGGGGAGTTGGTGGCGATGGCCAACTCGTAGCGGAGCACCTCCCACAGCGCCTTGATCCCCCACCGCTCCACGCCCTTGTTGCGCAGCTTGAACGCCATCCGCTCCAGGGCCTCGTAGATGTGGGGGTTCTCCGCGTGGAACGCCCTGAAGGCCGCGGCGTGCCTGTTGTCTTCCATAAAGAGGGTTGCAGTTGAAAGCCCCCCAGTGACGGGAGGCTTAGGGTTCGCCTGCCGGGTCGGTCCTACCCGTAAGGCTGGACGCCGTGCAAAGGCGGTATCGGAGGCCCGGTTTTATTCCGCGTCCACGGTGAAGGTGGCCATGTCGATGCCGGTCGGCGGGTTCGAGCTGGATGCCAGCTTGAAGATCTCCCCGATCCGTTCCTGCAGCAACTGGAAGCGCTGCACGTCATCCCGGCAGGAGACGATGCCCAGATCAAAGGCCCGCATCTCAGCCAGATACTGCGTCCCCTTGATGCCCGAGAGCTTCTTGAGGAAGGTCAGCAGCTTCTGGGATGACTGCAGCACCTCGTTGATGGCGAACGAGTATTCGCGGACGTAGCCCTTGATCTCGTCCTGCTCGGCTGCTTCCTTCCGGCGGATCTCAGCAGCGATGCGCTCCTGCTCGTTGCGAGCGTTGATGTCCTCTCTCCGTTCCCGGATGTCGGCCATCATCTTCTGGAACTCAGCCGCCTCCTTCTCGTTCTTCTGCCCAACTGCCTTGCGCACGGTGGCGTCAACAGTGGGACGGGAAGGGAGCTTGACCGTTTCACCCTTGGCTGTGGGTTCGGTCTGGGCAGCCTTCAGCACCTGCCGTGACCAGTTCCGAGATGGCGGGACAGGACGGTTCAGGTGGTCGTACTGCCGATCAGACGGCAGAGCATCCCAGCAGTCGGCCCAAGCGTTGACCACATCCACCTGCTCAACAGCGGGAAGGTAGGGGCTGCTGTCGATAAAGCCGTCGGCCTCAAGCCGCTGGCGGAACGCGGGGGCAAAGCCCGACAAATCCCGCGGTCGCCCGGCGATCGCGGAGCCCTCCCGCTTCAAGAGACCCGCAAAAGGCTCGCAGTGTGAAGGGCTCTCAGGCAGTGGCAACACGCGGTCTTGGCCTTGGCAGTTGCGAAGGTTGATGGCGTCGATCAGAGCGCCAGCGCGAACAAGGTTGCAGTAGGTCGTCTTGCTGATCGGCTCACCCTCAATGCGGAACTGGCGCACCAGGTCCACATAGGTCACCCAGTCCCGAGGGATCTTGGCCAGCTGGGCTGGCGTGTACCCCTCGATGCCGTCGATCTCGTTCCAGAAGTTGTCGTAGGTCCACTCGCCGGTCCAGCGAATGGCCTCCAGCTCACGCACGGCATCAACCTTGTTGAAGAAGGCAGAGCCGAGCAGGGCTGTGACCTTGTTGCACTGCTCGTCGAGGGCCTGCTGGCGCTCGTTGCTGAGCACCTCGTCAATGACGTGGGGTGCGTTGGTTGCGATGGATTGCGTCATGGCTTGGTTCCTCCTCAGTTGCCAGCGCTGAGGAGTTGTGCCTGCTCATGAGCGCCGAGGTAGGCGGCAGCCTTGCCAGGCAGCACAGGGGTCTGGCCGGACTGACGGATGCTCTGCACGTCCTCGCTCAGGTTCTGAAGAACCTTCTCGATCTTCTGAACATGGGCGTCCACCCGCTCGCACTTGGTGGCGATGGACTCGTTGGTGACCAGGAATAGACGATCACCGCTGTGCTCGATCTTGAGCTTGAGGCCATCCATCACCCACTTGCGGGCTTTGGCCATCTGCTGGTAGGCGGTGTCAACACTGATGCCGCAGGCTTGGCCGATCTGTTCGTAGGTGGTGTCACGGTCTTCGTTCTCGAAGACGATGAGGCACTTCATCACGGAGTTGGGTCCGTCACCACGCTTAGTGACATCGGGGTACTTCTCCATGAGCAGTTGGCTGATGCCGTACCGGTTAGAGAGAAGCGCGGCGGTCTGCTCGCTGGTCAGACCGATGAACTCGACGGGGCGCTTGGCATCGCCGCCGAAGAACTGAGAAAAGTCAAACATGGTGGGTTGTGCAAAAGGCGGCATCGCTGCCGTGAAATAACCATACAAGGCACTACGCCTTTTTGTAGGCACTTAGGTGGGCACTTAGCAAAACGTCACTTACTTACCCATCCCACTGAGTGACTCAAAGCGACCGTTGAGAAACCTTCCCAAGGGGGACCCTGGGGGCCAACCTCCTTAGGTTGAACTGCTAGCAGGATTTGTGTATGGCGGCCGGAGAGGGGTTCGGGGCTCAGTGGGAAGACGACATTGAGCTGCTGAAGGAGGCCCACCGGCAGATCGGAAGCCGAATCCCAGCGATGCACCTGCCCCAGTTGGCCGGCCTGCCCGAGAGCTGGAGGTTGTGCGGCACGGGCAACAGGGGCAGCGTCAAGGACTGCTTCGAGACGAGCTGGAACAGCGACCCTGCCAAGCGCTACACCGCGCTCCAGCTGCTGACCAAGAACGGCAGCTTCGTGCAGCAGTGCATCGGCGCCGGCGTGCAGACCGGGCCGGCGAGCGGCGGGCTGCTGGTGCTCGACTTCGACGAGCCCGATGACATGGCGCTCGACGGCCTGGCCGAGGGCACCTTCCAAACGGTGTTCGGCCGCCCCAGCTCCGAGCTGCCCACCACCGCCACCAACACCAGCGGCCGGCGCGGCCGTCGCAAGGTGTTCCTGATGGTGCCTGAGGACTGGTGGCCGGTGCTCGGCAACTGGAGCTTCGATGCTGGCCCCTACGCCGACAACAAGAAGCACGCCTTCGAGGCGATCTGGCTGAACGGCACCGGCAGCGCCCGCCAGGCCGTGATCGCAGGCGACCACCCCCTGGGCACCGACGCCAACCCTCTCTATTACCGCTGGGCTGATGGGCTCCACCCGGCGGTGGTCGGCGTGGCCGTGGCACCGCCATGGGTGATCGGCGGCTTCATCCGCCAGGTGCAGCGCGGCCTGGCCCCCACCTGCGAAGCGCAGGATGAGTCGTTTGAGTCTCGCCGGCACAACGGGGAGCCACAGCCATGCGACCTGCTGCTGCCGAAGGACCAGCGGCGACTCCTGCTGGCGATGCAGCCCTACTGGCCCTATCGCGGAGCACCGGCGGATTCTCCGCAGGCCGCCAGCTACACCGCGCAGTTCCGGCCGCTGGTGGCGGGCCTGCTGAACGTGCTGGGCAAGGCCACGGTGATCGAGTGGCTCGGCGGCCAGGAGTGGGACCGCCGCAACAACTGGGACGACGGCAACATCGGATCGCTGGAGGCGATGCTGACCTCGCTGGGGCGGAGCGCCACCGACGCCGAGAAGAAGTGTGGGTGGGGCTCGGT
>JBEDHJ010000112.1:0-6663 GCA_041174205.1 Cyanobacteriota bacterium
CAATGGGAGCATCAGGGCAGTGCACACCCCCTGCCTTGACCTGCGGCTTCCTGGTGCTCGACAAGCCGGCCGGCCTGAGCTCCCACGGCTGCGTGTCGCGGGTGCGACGCGCCTATGGCCTTAAAAGGGTGGGCCATGGCGGCACCTTGGATCCAGCCGTCACCGGGGTGCTGCCGATTGCCCTCGGACCCGCCACGCGGCTCCTGCCCTACCTCAGCGGCGACAAGACCTACCGGGGCGTGGTGCAGCTGGGGGTCCGCACCGACAGCGACGACCTCGAGGGGCAAGTTCTAGAGCAGCGTGAGCTGCCATCCCTGAGCAGCGCCGACCTGGAGGCAGCCCTGGCGCCATTCCGCGGGCCCATTCAGCAGCGCCCCCCGGCGGTGTCAGCTGTGCACGTGAATGGTGAGCGGGCCTACAAGCTGGCCCGGGCCGGCCAAGTCGTGGAACTGCTACCGCGACCCGTGACCATCCACCGCCTGGAGCTGCTGAGCTGGAACCAGGAGATCGGCCAACTGGAGCTGGAGGTGAGCTGCTCAGCAGGCACCTACATCCGCTCACTCGCCCGCGATCTGGGTGATGCCCTGGGCTGTGGCGGCAGCCTGGCGCGGCTTCGGCGCACGGAAGCCCTGGGGTTCAACCTGGGGCAGAGCGTGATGCTGGAGCAGCTCGAGGCCACCCCGCCGCCAACGCTCGTGGATCCGTTGGAAGCCCTCGGCCATCTCCTGCAACACCGACTGGAGGCCGAGGCGCTGCCGGGCTGGCGCTGCGGCCGGCTGCAGAGCGGTGATCCCAACTGGCCGATCGACGCACCGGTGCTGGTCGTGGATCCGGATGGCAACCTGGCGGGCATGGCCCGCGTGCAGGCCAGCGGCCAGCTTCAGCCTCGCCTGGTGCTCGATGCCGCCGGCTGAAGGCCAGCGCAGCCTTCGGCCAGAGTCGCCCAAACCCTTCGTTTCCTTCCGCAGCAACCATGGCCGGCCACAGCCGATGGGCCCAGATCAAGCGCACCAAGGCGGTGGTGGATGCCAAACGCGGAGCGGTGTTCACGCGACTGGGCCGCGAAATCATGGTGGCCGCCCGGGCGGGCGCGGACCCCAACGGCAACTTCCAGCTGCGCACGGCGATCGAGAAGGCCAAGGCAGCCCGGGTGCCCAACGCCAACATCGAACGGGCCATCGCCAAGGGGGCAGGCCAGGCGGGCGGAGGCGGCGAACAGTTCGAGGAGGTGCGCTACGAGGGCTATGGCCCTGGCGGTGTGGCGGTGCTGATCGAGGCCCTCACCGACAACCGAAACCGCACCGTCGCCGAGCTGCGCCTGGCCTTCAGCAAGAACGGCGGCAACCTCGGTGAAACCGGCTGCGTGGGCTATCTGTTCGAACACCGCAGCGTCGTGCGCCTGGAGCAGAAGAACCTGCGGGAGGAAGACCTGCTCGAGCGGCTGCTGGAACTGGAGGAGCAGGGCGGCGCCGCCGTGATCAGCTACGAGCTCGACCCCGACGGCGCCGAGGTGCTGGGGACTTTCGAGCAGCTGGAGGCTCTGCAGGATGGCCTGCGGGGCCTGGGGTTACCGGTGAGCAGCTGGGAACACCGCTGGATCGCTCACACCCCCTGCCGCCTGGACGAGCCCAGCGCCCTTGGTGGCTGCCTCAAGCTGCTGGACGCCTTGGATGAACTGGATGACGTGCGCAGTGTGACGAGCAACCTGGAAGCAGACGAAGAAACCATGAAGTCTCTGCTCAGCTGAGACTGCAGCAACAACATTGAAGACGTCTTCCTGCGATCTGCCCGGTGGCTCAGCAATCCACAATCACCAGCCCCGCAAGCTTCTATAGCCCGTTCGTCTACACCGGGAGCGGTTCGAGCTCCGACAACGGCAACCAGGGCATCAAGCAGGCACCGGGCCGCAACCGCTATGTGATCACCGGAACCTCCGGGAATATCAGCAGCGATGGGCAGGGGGCGGTGTATGTCGGCCGCATCGATGGAGCCTCCACCTCCCAAGGCAAGGGCAGCGGCACCTGGGTGTTGATGGATGTTCCGGAAAGCTGGGATGCCTCATCCAGCTCGATCTATGGACCAGGTGCGATCGATGCCGGTGTTGGACCGGGCGGGATCAGCTCTATCCAACTGGCAGGCACCTACAGCCAGCCGATCAGCGTTGACGGTCAGGATGCCTACAAAACCCTGGGATTCGTCTACTCAGGGCCTCTCACCAGTAGCCCCAAGGACAGGGCTTTCACGCCCTTCACAGCAATTCGCCCCGACGGCGGCGCCACCTACGACACCTTTCTGCACAGCTGGAGCGGTCGATTGGTGGCGGGCAACTACACCCTCACCAACAGCTTCCTGGCGCTCACGCTGAATACAGGCCTCGACAGCAGCGCTTTTCTCTATGACACCGTCACCGGCCAACAGCACAATCTCACCTACCAGGACACATCGACATCGCATACGGCCTTCGGCATTTGGGATAACGGCAAACAAGACTGGAGTGACAACAAAAAGACCTACACCATTGCTGGGGGACGTTCTGTTATAGACCCAGCCGTGAAGAAACTGGGCTTCATGGGTGAAGCCCTGGGCGCAGCCACCCTGGTGGATTACGACCCCGTCACCGGAGAAACCTTTAACCAGCGGTCGTATCAGTACAACAACGACACAAGCAACATCTATGTGACCCACTTCGAAGGCATCTATTACGCCGGCAAGGGCATCTACCAAATGCCGTTCACAGCCAGCTCAAGCGCAGGTGATTTCGCCGGAACGGCCTATGTCAAGCGCCGAGAGAATGGTCGCTTCTCCCGCAATGCGCTGTGGAGCACCCTTGATGCCGGCAACCAGGGCGAGATCTTCTCCAATGATTCCTGCGCCGGCCGGGGCAGCACGGGCCTGCTCAGCCCCGGCAGCAGCACCGGCGATGTGGTGCCATTTGCCTCGGTACTCAATGCCAGCTCCTACAGGGATTTGATCGCCTCTGCCCAAGACCTCCGCTGAGCGATCACCGGAGCGCCAGCGCAGCGGCTGCAGCCTGATCCACCACCACCTCGAGCTGGGGATGGCGCTGCAGCCAGCTGGCAGGCACCTCTGGGCAGGGAGGCTCCTGCAGGGTGCGGCGCAGGATCTGGGCCTTGGCCGCACCCGTCACCACCAGCAGCACCCGTCGAGCCGCCAGGATCTCGGCCGTCCCCAGGGTGATCGCCCGCTGCGGCACCGCTGCGGGATCCCCCCCAAATGCCGCGGCATTTTGGTCGCGGGTGGCCCGGCTGAGCGTCAGGCAGCGGCAGGGCGCATCGGCAGGGCAGGGGGGCTCGTTGAAGCCCACATGCCCATTGGCCCCCAACCCCAGCAGCTGCAGATCAATCCCACCGGCTGCCGCCAGGGCGGCGGCGTAGCGGTGTGCCTCCAGCTCTGGATCAGCGGCCCGGCCATCCGGGAGCTGCAGCAGCGCTGGCGCCAATGCCAGCGGCTCGCCCAGCTGCTGCTGCATGAAGGCCGCGAAGGAGCGGGAGTCGGCAGGCCCCAGCCCCACATATTCATCGAGGTTGAAACTGCGCCAGCCCTCCAGCAGGGAAAGGCGCTGCGCCGAGGGCAAGCGCTGCAGCCGCTCGCGCAGGGCGGCGTACACCGGCTCCATCGTGCGCCCGGTGGCCAACCCCAACACCTCCTTCCTGGCGAGTGCCGAGAGCAGGTGCTCCGCCACCACAGCGGCGACTGCCGCGGGATTGGGCTCCACCCGCAGCCGGCCCTGCAAGAACACAGGCGCTTGCGACAGGCTCAACGCGACACAGCCAGAACCTGTCCATCTTCCTTGGCCGCCGTGCGCGCTAGCTCGTTGAAGGGCTGAAGGGCCGTACCGCGGTAGTAGTGGCGCAGGATGTCGGCGTAGCTCTCGCCCCGCTGGGCCATCGCTAGGGCCCCCCATTGGCTCATGCCGATGCCATGGCCGAACCCACGACCCACCGCCACCAGCTGCACCGCTTCAGCCTGGGCTGGGAGTGGGGCGGGCAAGGTGAGCGCCTGGAGCGGCAGTGGCGGCGGAACCACACCCGTGAAGGCCGTGCTCGCGTTCGATGCTGTGGTGGCACTGGGTGCCAGTTCAAAACGCACCCAGGTGCTCTTCAGGCCTAGTCGGCTGCGCAGCTGTGCACCGGTGAGGGCGAGCTGACCACTGGGCCCCAGCACCCGAGCCTGGCTGATGCGGCCGGTGGGGGTGGTGGCCAGCACATCAATCCCCAGCGCTCCGCCCAATTCAGGGAAGGCCTGGCGCAGCCGCGCCTGATCGAGGGGCTGACGCCAATCGCGCACCGGTGAAGCGTCATCGAAGTCCCTGACGCTCACCAAGTAGGGCATCTGCTTGGACCAGAGATCTCCGCTGCTCTCGGTGCTGCCGCCACCGCTGCTGCTGTGAAACACCGCGTCGATCAGCGCGTTGTTGTAGGTGAGCACCAGACCGCGGGTGGCCTGCACAGCGGCGCGGGTGGAGGGGGTCTCCGACTCCACACCCTTGTAGACCTGGCTGGCAGTTGTGGCCTGCAGATCGAAGACTGCAGCCGGCTTGCGCTGTTTGAGGGCATAGGTGCGGGCTGCCACAGCCTGGGCTTGCAGGGCCTCGAGCGGCCAACTGGCGGGCATCTCGCTGCCCACCACGCTGGCGAGGTAGGTCTCCAGCGGGACGTGATTCACCACCTGGAGCGCACCAGCCTCGACGCGCAACTGCAGGCGACCTCGATAGCGACGCTGCTGGATCCAGAGGCCGGGATCCAGCTCATCCGCTCCGGGCAGCGCCTCCAACCACAGCTCCCGGGCCTGCCATTGCTCCGGCTCCGGGAGCTCGTCCACCGACTGCAACTGCAGCGCGCCATTCACCAGCTCCGCCTGGAGCACCACCTGCCCCGGAAGCTGTTGCAGCACGCGGCCGGCACCGTCGCGGATCTGCAGACCAGCCGCCGCTGCCGCCGGGCGCAGCCGCGCAGAGCCGCCCTGCAACACCAACACCCGCACCACGGGATCCGATGCCACGGCGCGAGCCTGAGGCTGAGCGGCCCTCACCTCCGCTGGCTGGGGCAGCAGCAGGGACGCCCCAAGGACGCATCCCCCCAGTGACGCAGCGGTCAGGCGAAACATGGAACGCCGATCGGCATGGCAGGCCATTGTGACGAGCAGGCGGCGCTGCCGCCAGGGCTGTCCCGCAGCGGCGTGGCACGATCAGATCAGTCACACCGGGGAGCGTCCGGCCCGCCGTGCAGGTCACCTTCCTCGGCACCAGTTCCGGCGTTCCCACCCGGGGCCGCAATGTGTCGGCCGTAGCGCTGCGGCTGCCGCAGCGGGCTGAGCTCTGGCTGTTCGATTGCGGCGAAGGCACCCAGCATCAATTCCTGCGCAGCGAGCTGCGGGTCAGCCAGATCAGCCGCATCTTCATCACCCACATGCATGGGGATCACGTGTTCGGCCTGCCCGGGCTGCTGGCCAGCCTTGGACTAGCGGGCACCTGCAACGGCATCGACCTCTATGGACCCGACCCGCTGCGCGACTACCTCGAGGGCGTGCTGCGCACCTCCTCAACCCGCATCGGCTATCCGCTGCGCAGTCATCGGGTCAAGGAGGCGGCTAGCAGCGGCGCGCTGCTGCTGGATGACGACGACATCACGGTGCGCTGCACCCAGCTGATCCACCGCGTGCCGGCCTACGCCTACCGAGTGGACCAGAAACCCCGCGCCGGCCGCTTTGATGTGGAGCAGGCGAAAGCCCTGGGGATTCCGCCGGGCCCGATCTACGCCGAACTGAAGGCGGGACGCGAAGTGGTGCTGGAGGACGGCCGCATCATCAACGGCGCCAGCCTCTGCGGCCCTGAACGACCTGGCTGCAGCGTCATGTACTGCACTGACACCGTCTTCAGCGAGGCAGCGGTGGAGCTAGCCCAGGGGGCCGACCTGCTGATCCACGAGAGCACCTTCGCCCATGCCGAAGCGGAGATGGCCTTCGCCCGCCAACACTCCACCAGCACCATGGCGGCGCAGACCGCCCTGGCGGCCGGGGTCAAGCAGCTGATGCTCACGCACTTGAGCCCGCGTTATGTGCCGGGCAATCCGGTCACCCCGGATGATCTGCTCAACGAAGCGCGGGCGATCTTCCCCAACACCGAGCTCGCCAAAGACTTCCTGAGCGTTGAAGTGGCCGCCGCTGAAAGCTGAGGCTGCAACAGTTCGTGAGTGCCTGGCGCCGCGCTCACCAGCAGGCCCATTGGCCGTGATACAAGGGCTTTGGCGCGGTCTCTACCGCCACCTTGCCGGCTTTTTCGATGGCCTCTTCCTTCTCTTCTGCCCTCCGGACCCTGGCCCGGATGCTGGTTCTGCCCCTAGCGCTGCTGGTGGGTCTGGCCGGCCCCGCCCAGGCTGCTCAGTGGACCGCTGACCAGCTCACCGTTCCCGCCAATGCCGACGGCGCCTCGGTGACCTTCAGCGAACAGGAGATCAAAGCGGGCCGCAAGATCTTCAACAGCAGCTGCGGTGAGTGCCACGCCGGCGGCATCACCAAGACCAACCACAACGTGGGCCTCGATCCCGAGACCCTGGCCCTGGCCACCCCATCGCGCGACAACGTCGACGCCCTGGTGGATTACATGAAGGACCCCACCAGCTACGACGGCGAATACAGCATTGC
>JBEDHJ010000113.1:0-12485 GCA_041174205.1 Cyanobacteriota bacterium
CACCGTTGGTGAATTGGAAGCGAGCTATCCGCTCTATTGCAAGGCCCTACGAATCCTGATTCGTGATGGCGTCAGCCGCAGCAAGGCCAGCCGCACTGTTTGCTGGAGCCGACTCGAGACGTTGCATCAATCCCTGCCACGCCAGTACCGACACCCCGAGCAACTGTTCTTCCTGCTGAGCCGGGATCTCAACCCAGCCAGCTGAAGGAGGTCGGTTTCCTGCCCATGGCGGCCCCTTGGCGGGCTGGCCTGCCTCGGGTGAGGCTGGAACAACGTTGCTTTTAACGCTGTGGTGCTGCAGGCGGAACAGGGCCAGATCCAGATCCACACCGAGAACATCTTCCCGATCATCAAAAAGGCCGTGTACAGCGGTCACGAGGTGTTCCTGCGGGAGTTGGTGAGCAACTGCGTGGATGCCATCAGCAAGCGCCGCATGGCGGCCATGGCCGGCGACTGCAGCGAAGGAGCTGAAGGCAAGATCTCGATCCGCATCGATCGCGACGCCAAGACCCTCACCATTTCCGACAACGGCATCGGCATGAGCGCCGATGAGGTGAAGCGCTACATCAACCAGGTGGCCTTCTCCAGCGCCGAAGACTTCCTCGAGAAATACAAACAGGAAGACGACGCCATCATTGGTCACTTCGGCCTGGGCTTCTACTCCAGCTTCATGGTGGCGAAGCAGGTTGAGCTGGTCACGCTGTCGGCCCGCGATGGCAGCGAAGCCGTGCGCTGGAGCTGTGATGGCTCCCCCAACTTCAGCCTGGAAGCCGCTGAGCGCAGTGAGCCCGGCACGGATGTAATCCTGCACCTGATGGAGGAGGAGCTCGAATACATCGAGCCGGCCCGGATCCGCACGCTGATCACCACCTACTGCGACTTCATGCCAGTGGAGGTGCAGCTCGAGGGTGAAACCGTGAACAAGCGGGAAGCCCCCTGGCGCAAGAGCCCCCGCGACCTCAGCGACGACGACTACATCGAGCTCTACCGCTACCTCTACCCCTTCCAGGGTGATCCGCTGTTGTGGGTGCACCTCAACACCGACTACCCCTACAACCTGCAGGGCATCCTCTACTTCCCCAAGTCCACCGGCCGCGCCGACTGGGAGAAGGGCGAGATCAAGCTCTACTGCAACAACGTGTTCGTGAGCGACTCCATCAAGGAGGTGGTGCCGCGCTACCTGCTGCCCCTGCGCGGCGTGATCGATTCGCCCGACATCCCGCTGAATGTGAGCCGTTCGGCTCTGCAAACCGATCGCCGCGTGCGCTCCATCGGCGGCTTCGTGGCCAAGAAGGTGGCTGATCGGCTCAAGCAGCTGCACCGCGATGAGCCCAAGCGCTACGCCGAGATCTGGGAATCCCTGGCCCCCTTCATCAAGATCGGCGCCATGGAGGACGACAAGTTCGCCGACCAGGTGGCGGATCTGGTGCTGTTCGGCACGACGGCGCCAGCGCAGGAACAGCCTGCCGCCGCTGACGACCAATCGGCCGACAGCCCGAGTCTCGGTCCCATCCCCGGCGAGAACAACAAGACGTTCACCACCCTGGCCGGCTACCGCTCCCGCCTGAGCGCCGACAACGACAAGCGCATCCTTTACTGCACCGATGAGGCCGGTCAGGCCGGTGCTCTCGCCCTGTGGAAAGGCCAGGGCGCTGAGGTGCTCCTGGCCGACACCTTCATCGATACCCAGTTCATCCCCTGGCTCGAATATCGCCATGAGGAGCTGAAGTTCCAGCGGGTCGACAGCGAACTCGACGACTCGCTGCAGGAGAAGGAAAGCGAGCTGGCCGATGCGGACGGCAAGGACAGCTCGGAGAAAGTGCGCGAGCAGTTCAAGAACGCCTTGAACAACGACAAGGTGACGATCCAGGTGCAAGCCCTCAAGGGCGACAACGCGCCTGCTGCACTGATCCTGCTGCCGGAGCAGATGCGCCGGATCAACGACATGGGCGCTCTGATGGAGCAGCGACTGCCGGGCTTGCCGGATCACCATGTGCTGCTGGTCAACCGCAAGCACCCACTGGTGGAGGGTCTGCTGAAGCTCTCCGCTGGATCGGTGATCACCGGAGGCGGTGCCAGTTCACCGAGCCAGCAGCTCGCCGATGACCTCAGCCGGCACGTTTATGAAATGGCCAGGCTGGCGGTGGGTGGCCTGGAGCCCAACCAACTGGCGGGCTTTCAGCAGCGCAGTTGCGATCTGATGGGCAAGCTGATGGAGCGCGGCCTCTAACCCCTCCTTGCCCACTTGGTTAGCAGCGAAACGAGGCGGGCTGGGGCTGATCGCCCTGGCCCTTTGCTGCTTGCTGGGCTTTGGGGCCTGGGCACGCTCAAGTCCAGCGCCGGAGCGGGTGTCGATCCTGATGCCGGCCCCCTTTGCCGATGCCACCACCGACTTGGTGGAGGCGTTCAACCGCAGCCATCCGCAGATTGCCCTCAGCGTCAGCCGCGGACCGCTGGACACCGAAGCGATGTCCGATCTGGCCATCAGCAGTCTGTTGCTGGGAGGCAGTCCCTACGACCTGCTGCTGATGGATGTCACCTGGACACCGAAATATGCAGCAGCAGGATGGCTGGAACCACTTGAGCCTTGGCTCGGACAGGAGGCCTTAGCCGATCTGGCACCTGGAGCCGAGCTGGGCAATGCCTTTGATGGCCATCTCTGGCGCTTTCCGCTGGTGGCCGACATGGGGTTGCTCTACTGGCGGACCGATCTGATGGATCGCGCCCCGCGAACACCCGCGGAGCTGGAACAGATCAGCCGCACCCTGCAAGCCCGCGGTGATGTTCCTTGGGGCTTTGTCTGGGAGGGGAAGCAATACGAAGGTCTGAGCTGCGTGATGGTGGAACTGCTGCGTGGCTTCGGCGGGCATTGGCTGGAGGATGGTGAACTCCAACTCGACTCAGCCGAGGCGGTGGCGGCCACCGCCTGGCTGGAGGGATTGGTGAACCAGGGCATCACCCCACCGTCCGTGGCCAACATGGCCGAACCAGAGGCCCTGCAGGCGTTCGAGTCGGGAGATGCCGCGCTCATGCGCAACTGGCCCTATGCCTGGGCGTTGCTGAACCGCATTGACTCTCCGCTGCGGGGCAAGGTGGGCATCACCACGATGGTGAGTGAGCCCGGTCAACCCCACGCCGCCACCCAGGGCAGTTGGGGCCTTGCATTGCTGGCGGACTCGCCGCACAAGACGGCGGCAGTGGAAGTGCTGCGCTTTCTCACCAGCACTGAAGCCCAGAAACAGCTCAACCTGCGCTGGGGCTACACCCCGACGCGCTTGAGCGTCTTTCACGATCCCGAGCTCCTGGCAGCCAATCCGGTGCTCCACAACCTGGAAGAGGCGCTGGAGGTGTCTGTGCTTCGCCCCCTCACACCGGTGTATGCCCAGCTGAGCGATTTGCTCTACCGCGGGGTGAATACGGCAATCAGTGAAGCCATCGAAGCCCCCGAAGCCATGGCAAAGCTGCAGACCAACAGCGAACGGCTGCTGCAAACCAGCAAAGGAGTCCGTTAGTGCGCTGGAAGCTGTGGCTGCTGATCACCCCAGCATTGGCTCTGCTGCTGGCCCTGTTCGTGCTGCCACTGCTCCACTATCTCTGGCTGAGCACCCAGGCCCAGAGCGTGCTCACGGGGCTTCAGCCCAGGGCTGTTGGGGCGGCGCAATGGCTCAGGCTCTGGAACGATGCGCGCTTCTGGCAGGACACCTGGCAGACCCTGCGGTTCAGCACGGTATCGGTGGCCCTGGAAATGCTGCTCGGCCTCGCCATCGCACTGCTGCTGCATCAGCCCTTGAAGGGGCGCACAGCCCTGCGCACGGTGAGCTTGCTGCCGTGGGCGCTGCCCACCACTGTGATGGCGCTTGGATGGCGCTGGATCTTCAACGATCCCTATGGCCCAATCAATGGGGCACTGTCGGCGTTGGGACGCAACCCGATCCCCTTTCTCTCCAACCCGAGCTTGACCTGGATCGCCAGTGTGTGGGCGGACACCTGGAAAACAACGCCGTTCGTGGCATTGCTGCTGCTGGCTGGTCTGCAGACCATCCCGGCGGATCTCCATGAAGCAGCTGCCCTGGAAGGAGCCAGCCGCTGGCAAGCCCTGCGCCACATCACGTTGCCGCTGCTCACTCCCTATCTCTTAATTGCGCTGCTGTTTCGATTGGCCCAGGCGCTCGGCGTGTTCGACCTCATTCAGGTGTTGAGCGGGGGCGGCCCCGCTGGCAGCACCGAAAGCCTGGCGCTCTACGCCTACCTGAACGCGATGCGTTTCCTCGATTTCGGCTACAGCGCCACGGTGATGCTGGGGTCCTTCCTGTTGCTGGTGCTGCTCTGCGGCGTTGCGGCGATTGGCTGGCACTGGCTGGAGCGCCAGCGCCGGGAGGCCCACTGATGGCACGCCTGCTGGTGCTGCTCTGGAGTCTGGGGCCGATGCTCTGGCAGCTCTACACATCACTGCGTCCTGCGGAAGCCCTCAGCGGTGGCGGCGCTGCGGCCTGGACCCTGGCCAACTATCAACAGCTGTTGCAAGGAGATCCGCCCTTTCTTCGCTACCTGTTCAACAGTGCCGTGGTGGGTGGGTGCAGCACGCTGCTCACACTGGTCCTTGCGGTGCCCTGCGCCTACGGCCTGAGCCGCCTTGGACAACGCAGCTCGCGAACCCTGACGGTGCTCGTGGCCACGGCAGCAGCCTTCCCGGCCGTGTTGCTGTTCTTGGCTCTGCTGGAGCTGGCACGGGACTGGCATCTCGCCAACAACCTGCTCGCCCTCAGCCTCCCCTACAGCGGCCTTTGCCTGCCCCTGGCGATTCTGTTGCTGCAAGCAGCGTTTCGCGACATCCCCCTGGAACTCGAGGAAGCGGCGCTGCTGGAAGGGTTGGGCCTATGGCAACGCCTGCGCTGGGTGCTACTGCCGCTGATGGCTCCCGCGATCGCCAGCGCCGCCCTCTTGGTGTTCATCTTCAGCTGGAACGAATATCCGATCGCACTGACCTGGCTCAGCCGCAGCGATCTGCTCACCCTTGCCCCCGCCATGGCCCGCATCGCCGGATCGTCCGTCTACACGATTCCCTATGGCGCCTTCGCGGCAGCCACGGTGCTCGGAAGCGCTCCCTTGATCCTGCTGATGCTGCTGTTCCAACGGCAGATCATCAGTGGTCTCACCCAGGGGGCCCTCAAGGGATGAGCATCCACACCCCACCGCATCAGGGCTTGCGCGTGCAGCGGCTCAGCCGCCAGGTCGGCCCGCAGCTGCTGCTGGACAACCTCGATCTGGACGTGGCTCCTGGGGAGATCCTGGCCCTTTTGGGACCGAGTGGTTGCGGCAAAAGCACCACCTTGCGCCTGATTGCTGGGCTCGACCCAGTGAGCCATGGCGAGATCCAGCTGGGCGGACGCACCATCACCCAGCTGGCACCAGCCCAGCGCCAGGTGGCGATGGTGTTTCAGAGCTATGCCCTCTTTCCCCATCTGAGCGTTGAGCGCAACCTCAGCCTGGGCATGGAACTTCGGGGGGTGCCCAGCCAGCGCCTGCAAGAGGAACTGGATCAGGTGCTGGCGTTGTTGCAACTGGAGCCTCTGCGCTGGAGGCGCCCGGCTGAGCTCTCCGGCGGTCAGCGGCAACGGGTGGCCCTGGCTCGGGCCCTGTTGCGGCGACCGGCGCTGTTTCTGCTGGATGAGCCGATGAGCAACCTCGATGCGCAGCTGAGGGAGGAGCTCCGCGCCGAGCTACGCCAGTTGCTGCGCAGCACCGGGGCCCCGGTGTTGTACGTCACCCACGACCAGCAGGAAGCGATGGGGCTGGCGGATCGCATCGCCGTGTTGCGTGATGGACGTCTGCAGCAGATCGGTACGGCCGAGCAGCTCTACAACAACCCCACCAACCGATTCGTGGCGCGGTTCCTGGGAACACCCTCCATCAACCTGCTGGATGAGGGGGCTATCCAACTTGGCCTTCGACCAGAACATCTGCAGCTTCGGCCAGCCGATCAAAAGCTGCCTGAGGGTTGGCGTGGCATTGCCGCCACGATTGCCCATCAGGAATGGCTCGGGGACCGCGTGATCGTGCATCTGCACGGCGGCCGCCATGGCCAGCTCAAGCTGCAACAGCCCCAGCCCGCTGGATCTGGGCCCTGGCAACTCTGCTGGCCCCGCTCAGCTGAACTGCATTTCGATGCCATCGATGGCACCCGCCGCCCCTGAGATGACTCCGATCGCCCAGGCCCTGATCACCCTGCTGGCAGGCGGTCTGCTCGCCACGTTGCTGGCTCGCGTCCTCAAGATGCTGTTCACGCCGATCACCCGTCGCAGCGCCAGCCAAAGCGATGACTTTGTGCTGCAGACCGTGGTGGACACCCTGCCGCCGTTGGGATGGGTGATCAGCGGGGTGGTGGCGTGGCGTCTGCTGCCGATGCGCCTGGACGCTGACTGGGCTGTGCTGGCCGGGGCCAAGCTGGTGGTCACCGTGCTGCTGGTGCGATTGATCAATCGCATCGGCGGGCGCTTGCTGCAGAGCTGGGCCGGCCGCAGCAGCGACAGTGCCATCGCCTCAATGCTGCGATCGCTCACACCCCTGCTGCGCGCAGTGATCTGGGTGCTGGGGGCAACGCTCTACCTGCAAAACATCGGCGTTCAGATGGCAGCAATTTGGGCCCTGCTCAGCGCCGGTGGGATCGGGGCGGGCTTGGCGTTGAAGGAGCCGGTGGCTGAATTCTTCGAATACATCACGATCCTGTTGGACAAGCCGTTCAGCAATGGTCAGCAGATCCAGGTGAATGGAATCACCGCGACGGTGGAGCGGGTGGGGGTGCGCTCGACCCGACTGCGCAGCGTGAATGGGGAAGCGATCGTCATGAGCAACAGCGCCCTCACCGGTGCCGTGATCGCCAACTTCGGTGACATGCAGCAACGGCGCCTGCTGGTGCGACTCGGGGTGAGCTACGACACGGATGCCAAGACCCTGGAACGGCTGAGCGGACTGCTGAAAAACCTGGTTGAGGCCTGTCCAGGCGCACGATTCGGCCGCTGTCATTTCGTGGCCTTTGCCGAACGCAGCTTGGAGTTCGAGCTGGTCTACTTCGTGGACAGCGCCGACTACGAGCAGGCCCTTGATGCACAACAACAGGTGAATCTGGCGATCGTGCGTCGCTTCGGCGAGGAGGGAATCCGCTTCGCCCACCCCACGCTGCAGCCAACGTTGAAGGCTGATTGATACACTCGTCGGATCGGACCCAGGCTTTTGAAGCCCTGCGGGCCATTCGTCATCACGTCATCAGAAGGTCGGTTCATGTCCCGGGTCTGCCAACTCACCGGCAAGCGCGCCAACAACGGCATGGCCGTGTCCCACTCCCACGTGCGGACCAAGAAGCTCCAGCAGGTGAACCTTCAGGAGCGCCGCCTTTGGTGGGCTGAGGGCAACCGGTTCGTGAAGCTGCGCGTCTCCACCCGCGCCCTCAAGACCATCCAGAAGAAGGGCCTTGGCGCCTACGCCAAGGAGCTGGGCATCAACCTGGCCAAGATCTGAATCAAGTCCCATGCAGCGCCGCCAGCTTCTCGGCGGGCTCACCATCTGCACTCTTGGCCTGCTTGGGTTACCCAGGCAGGCCTTTTGCATGGGTGGCGTGCTCCCCGATCTCGATCAACCAGCTCCCGACTTCCAGCTGCAGGGTGTTGTGCCCGATGGCGAGGGGGGCAGCGTTGAAGCGCAACGCAATCTGAAGGCCTTCGCCGGCCGTTGGCTGGTGCTCTACTTCTACCCCCGTGATTTCACCGAGGGCTGCACGATCGAAGCCCGGGGGTTCCAACGGGATCTGCAGGCCTTTGAGCAGGCTGGTGGCCAGGTGGTGGGAATCAGCGCTGATAGCGCCGATTCTCATGCCGAGTTCTGCGGCAGTGAGGGCTTGGCCTATCCGCTGCTGTCCGATCCGGGTGGACGCGTCAGCCAGGCCTATGGCAGCTGGATTCCGCCCTTCTCACAGCGGCACACCTTTTTGATTGACCCAGAGGGAGTGTTGCGGGAGCGCTGGGTGGCGGTTCGCCCAAGCGGCCATAGCCAGGAGGTGTTGGCTGCCCTCAGGCAACGGGTGGAGGAAGACCGTCATCCCGGCGGAAGCTCATAAACCAGCCGCTGCCAGGGCCTTCCACTTCCCAGCGCGGCAGCCAATTGCGCCAGCTGTAGGCCACGTTGTGGCCGCCGGAGCCGATCCGCACATAACCGCCGTTGAGGTTGTCGAGTTCGCCATAGGGATCGTTGAAGATGCCGGCACCGGGTTGATAGCCCACCGCCAGGATCCAGTGGCCTCCCCCGCGCGGAGCTGATGCCGGCCCATGGTGCAGAAAACCAGTTCCAACTGGAAAGCCCGCGCGAAGCTCCGCCTCCAGGAAGGCCCGATCACCATGGGTGCCGTAACGGGCGGTCACGCCATAGTCAGCGCAGGCTCTGATCTGGGCCTGCGCGGAGGTGGTGTCGCCGTAGCGCCGCACCGTCTGCAGGTAGGTGTCATCTGCATTGGAGCCCTTGAGTGCATCCGGCTGCAGGAATTTCACGGCCATGGCACAGGTGCTGGAGAAACACATGCGGTAGGCCTGGCCGGGTAGTCGGCTGTCGGTCTGCACGTAGTACTGGCGCACGGGCAGCAACAACTGCTGCCCGGTGGAGAGAGTCATGGCCTTCAGGCCGCTTCCCTCCTGGTAGCACGCTCCATGCGGTTGAGGTGCGCCATCCCCACATGCAGGCTGTCGCAATAGAGGCAGGTGCCCTTGAAACACACCTGAAAGAGCTCGCCGTCGTTGGAGCGGAGCTGATGGATGGTGCCGCCCTGAGCACCCACCATCACTGGCTGGGAGGTCATGACACAACACTGAACAACGGCCAGAGCGTGACGTTCAGGGCACGTGCACACCATCCGTAGAAATACCGCTTACGTCTATTCAGCCAGGCCAGCCACTCAACACCAGCTTGCCAAGGGTTCGACCTTGCTCAAGCCTGTGGTGGGCTTCCTGCAGGTTCGCCGCGCTGATCTGGCCAACACAGGTGTGGCGAGTGGTACGCACCACACCCGCATCCACCAGGTCCGCAATCTCCGTGAGGATCTCGCCCTGGCGTGCCATGTCGTGGGTCTGATACAGCGAGCGGGTGAACATCAGTTCCCAGTGCAGGGAAAGGCTCTTGCGCTTGAGCGCCAGCACGTTGATCGATTCGGGAGCCGGATCGTCAATCAGGGCAAGGGCGCCCTGGGGTTCGAGCAGCTCCACCAACTCAGCGAAATGTCGATCGGTGTGGGTGAGGCTGATGGCGGTGCTGAGGGGCGGCAGATCCAACAACGCAAGCTGTGGGCCCAGCGGCTGGTGGTGATCGATCACCTGGGTCACCCCCAACCGCTCCAGCCAGGCCCGACTCTCGGGACGAGAAGCCGTTGCCACGAGTTGGAGATCGGTGAGCTGCTGCACCAACTGCACCAGGATCGATCCAACCCCACCGGCTGCTCCGACCACCAACAGGCTGCGGACGGGCGAGGCCTGCCCATGGCGACGGGGCAGACGGAGCCGATCGAACAGCAGCTCCCAGGCCGTGAGCGACGTGAGCGGCAGAGCCACCGCATCGGCGGCGCTCAGGGAGATTGGTTTGCGGGCCACCAGGCGATGGTCCACAGCATGAAGCTCGCTATTGCAGCCAGGGCGGTCCAGCGCTCCGGCGTACCAGACCTGATCGCCGGGCTGAAAGCCGTTCACGGCGGATCCAACAGCCTCAACCGTGCCAGCCGCATCCCAGCCCAGCACACGCCATTGATCCACTGCAGGCTGTTCGCGGCGGCGCACTTTGGTGTCAACGGGATTCACCGCCACGGCCTCAACCCGCACCAGCAGATCGCTGGGGCCCGCAAGCGGTTCCGGAAGATCAACATCCACGAGGCAGTCGATCGCGTTGCTGGATCGCGTGCCTGGGTAAGCGATGGCGCGCATCGAATCAGGCCTCCAACTGCTCCAGCAAGGATCGGTGCACCGCCGTGGCGTCGGTCATGGCTTGCAGGGCAGGCAACGCAGGTGGGTGATCGAGCGCATCACTCCAGACGCTGCAGAGATCACTGGAGGAGGGGGGTGAATCGGCCAGATCCAGACAAGTGCAACCCAGCTCGGTGGCGCAGGCCTGAACCTTCGGGTCGTAGCTCAGGGCGCTGACCGGACTGCCGGACAGAGCCGCCAAGATCAGGGCGTGGAGACGCATCGCCACCACCAACCCGGCGCTGCGAAACAATGCAATCGCTTCAGCCGGGGTCTGAGCCTGGATCACACGGCTGCGGCGCTGCAGCGCCTCGCCCACCAAACCGGCAGCGCTGAGGTCCGCCAACAGATCGCTGTCCTGTCCCTGATGAAAGGGAAGCCAGATCACCTCACGGTTGGAGCGTTCCGCCAGCAAGTCCAGGGCATCGAGATAGGGGCGCCAGGCCTCACCCTGCAGGTGGGCCGTTGGCCGCCAACACACCACCAAGGGGCCCCCACGACCGAGCCAGTGCTGGCGCGACAGTCCCCAGACGGCATCGCTGCCATGGGGTGCAGCCACCCCTAAAGCGCGGCCCAGACGAGCCGAGCTGGCATCGCGCCAGGTGATGCCGCTCGCCATGGGCAACAGCAGTCGCACCAGGTTTCGGCTGCGACGGCGGCGCAGCGGACCTAACCCCTGGGCCCAGAGCAACACCGGCTTGCCTTGCAGCCGCGCGGCAGTGATCAGTGCGGCGTAGTAGAGGAGGCTGCGGAAGCTGGTGGAGTCCTGGAGGAGACTGCCGCCGCCAAGCACCAGCGCCCGCGACTGGCGGAGCGCTTGCAACACAGCGCGCAGACTGCGGCGCTGAACCGTGGCCACGCCATGGCGCTGCTGCACCGCCTCCTGATCAAAGGCCGTCACCAGAGGCTGCATCCCTGCGGGAAGGAGACCCAGCAGGGCCTCGAGCAGCGCGTCATCGCCCAGGTTGTGCTCGCCGTAGTAACCGCACAGGAGCACGGGTCGAGACACACCAGCCGCTTCAACTGCAGCTCAGCTTGCCACCGTCGGCCCGCCGAGGCTGCCTTTCAGGCAGCCGCCGCCAGGCGTTGGCGCAGCAGCAGGATCTGCTCATCGATCAGCAGCCGCGCTGCAGCCAGGTTGGAGCAGCGGCCGAGGACGACGCCACTGCAATGCTGAACCAGATAGGCCCCCTCGCAGCGGGGATAGCCCACCAGCTGAATCCTGCAGCCGCGATGGATCCAGCACGGCGGAACACTGGAATGAGCCATGCCATCGTGCGGGGCGACTCCACTGCACCGCACAACGCCAGCGACAGCAAGCGCAAGGTCTGCAGCAAAGCCAAAGGCTCAACTGACACCCATGCTGGGGCCTGGGCAGTGACAACAGCCGAGATGACCCTCAACAGCTGGACCCTCTGGGCAGGCGCAGCCGCATTGATGGCTGCGGCCACCGCCGTGCTGGCCAAGCTTGGTGTTCAAGGTCTCGATGCCAACCTCGCCACCCTGGTGCGAACACTCGTGGTGGCGGCCGCATTGACGGTGCTTCTGCTGGCCAACGGGCAACTCCAGCTCGTCAACCTGCAACAGGCTCCGCGCACCAGCCTGATCGCCTTGGGGCTCTCGGGCATAGCCACCGGGCTCTCGTGGCTTTGCTATTTCCAGGCCCTGAAGCTGGGACCGGTCTCACGCGTGGCGTCGATCGACAAACTCAGCGTGGTGCTGGTTGCTCTGTTCGGGGTCTTCCTGCTCGGTGAACGACTGAGCGCAGCCGCCTGGCTGGGTGTGGTGCTGATGGCCGGCGGCGCAGCGTTGGTGGCCCTGGCCTAGAAACTCAGCGCTCGGTCGGCCCAATAAAAAACAGCCCGGAGGGGCTGTGTGAGGAGGCTTCGGGACCAACAAAGCTGGACGAAGCGCGCTCGGCCATGGGAATCGATACCTAAACGATCCTCAAGGTCCTCCAGCCTTCACCCGGGCAGTGACATCCGCCATCGGCTTTTCAGAACTTCCCCACTCACCCGCTGGCAAGAGCGGCTGGGCACCCTCGGCCGGTCTTGCAGCAGAGCCCGCGGCAAAGGCTCGGTTGGTCCACTCCAGCAGCAACGGTGCCAACACACCGCCATTAGGCGCTTTGCCGGCACGCAGGTTGAAGTGGTCGCCGCCCTTCACCAAGACCAGTTGGTTGCCAAGCGGTGCTGCCAAGACAAACGGAGCCACCGCTTCGGGATCCGGAGGCACGATCCAGTCGTGAGTACCGCTCACCAAGAGGATCCTGCCGTTCATCTCACGGCCAGATCCCCGCGGAAACAACAACGACACCGGCGGACTCACGGCTGCAACGGCAATCACCCGAGGATCAGCGATTCCGGCCTGATCCACACCTTGGATCCAGCTGCATTGCAGGGTCCAGCTGAGGTTGCGGTCTGGGTCGTCGACGTTGTCGCAACGTTTGCGGAGAGCACTGTCCTGCGGCTTCACCCCAGCCACCTGCAGGGC
>JBEDHJ010000114.1:0-3420 GCA_041174205.1 Cyanobacteriota bacterium
ACATCGAAGACGGCGGCATCGTCACGATCGCCAGCCACGACGGTGCTGCCGCTGAGGAAGCGCAGCGCATCATCGAAGGCCTCACCCGCCGCGTGTCGGAGGGCGAAGTGTTCAGCGGTGCGGTCACCCGCGTGATCCCGATCGGCGCTTTCGTGGAAATCCTGCCCGGCAAGGAAGGGATGATCCACATCTCGCAGCTGAGCGAAGCGCGCGTGGAGAAGGTGGAAGACGTGGTGCGCGTGGGCGACCAGGTGACCGTGCGCGTGCGCGAGATCGACAACCGCGGCCGCATCAACCTCACCCTGCGCGGCGTGCCCCAGTCGGAAGAGCCGGCAGCTCCAGTCGTCGTGGCCGAGTGATCTAGGGCTCAGCCCCTTGAACGATCAGCCCCCGGCAACGGGGGCTTTTTCATGCGCCGCAGCGCGGTTCAGACAGGGAAGCCCGGATCGATCACCGCCATCGCGTCTGCTGCCTTCTCACACAGCTGCTGATGGCTGCGGCCGTGGCTGGCGATCAGGCAACCGGCCTGGCGAATGTCGCCGTCGTTGTAGCTGAGGGGTCGGCCATCAGCGTGGGTGAAGGCGCCACCGGCAGCGCGAAGCACCGCCTCAGGGGCGGCCATATCCCAATCCTTCGGGGCGCTCTTGCCGGAGAGGGAGATGTAGAGGTCGGTTTCGCCGCGCAGGATCGTGGCCACCTTGCCGCCCACACTGCCGATCGCCTTGGTGTCGCCCAGGGCCAGGGCCTCCAGCAGCTGCTCGAGCCGCTGATCGCGGTGGTTGCGACTGGCCACCAACACCAGATCCCCCAGGGCTTGGCGGGGGCTGAGGTTGGCGGGGCGCTGCTCGCCGGCGCGGTTTTCACACCAGGCCCGTGCCTGCGGCACGAGGCCGATCCAGAGCTCCTCCATCTCAGGCAGCAACACCACCCCCAGCACCGGCACGCCGTTGTGGGCCAGGGCCAGATGCACGGCGTATTCGCCCGTGCCCTGCAGGAAATCCTTTGTGCCATCGAGGGGATCCAGGATCCATAGCCATTCAGCATCCAGCGGTTCGCCCGCGGTGAGCTGCTCCTTGGCGGTTTCTTCGCTGAGCAGGGTCCAGCCGGCATCGGGGAAGGCCTTCACCAGGCCATCCAGAAGCCACTGATTCACCGCCAGATCCGCTGCACTCACCGGGCCCTCGCCGCCCTCGTCCACGCTCAGCGCAGGCGGGAAGCCGTAGGGGGGCTGCTCGCCGCGGCCATAGGCCAGCAAGATGTCGGCCGCGCCCCAGCTGAGGCGGCGCAATTCCGCCAGCAGCGCCTGCTCATCGATCCCCGGGGGCATGCAGGCGGCGGCGGGCATCATGGAACTGGCAAAGGGGCATTGTGATGCAGGGCGCCGAACCGGCTGCTGGGGTGCTCTATCTGGTGGGGACACCGATCGGCAACGTCGGCGATCTCTCGCCCCGCGCCCGCAACGTGCTGGGGAGCGTCCAGCGCATCGCTTGCGAAGACACACGCCATAGCGGCCTGTTGCTGCACAACCTCGGCCTACGCAGCGGCGATCAGCCCCCGCGGCTGGTGAGCTTCCACGAGCACAACCAAAGCAGCCGCATCCCGGAACTGCTCGAAGCCCTGGAGGCCGGCGAAGCGATTGCGGTGATCAGCGATGCGGGCCTGCCCGGCATCTCCGACCCTGGCGAGGCCCTGGTGGCGGCTGCACGTGCGGCGGGACGCACGGTGATCTGCGTGCCAGGCCCCTGCGCCGTGACCACCGCCCTGGTGAGCAGCGGCCTGCCTGCAGGGCGGTTTTGCTTTGAAGGCTTTCTGCCCCCCAAGGCCACGCAGCGGCGTGCTCGCCTGCAGGAGCTGGCGCGAGAACCCCGCACTTTGGTGCTGTTCGAAGCCCCGCATCGGCTGGTGCACCTGCTCGAGGATCTACTGGCCGAATGGGGAGATCGCCCCATCGCCGTGACGCGGGAGCTCACCAAACGGCATGAGCAGCAGGTGGGGCCGTGCGTCTCTGCAGCGCTGGAGCACTTCCGCCAGACGCCGCCGCAAGGCGAGTTCACGATCGTGCTGGGGGGAGCCGCCAGCGAAGCCGCACAAGCGCGCAGCGAAGCCGATCTGCAGGAAGCCCTGAACAACCTTGTGGCCTCTGGCCTGAGCCGCAGTGATGCAGCCCGCCAACTCGCGCAGGAAACAGGCATGGCCCGCCGAGAGCTCTACGCTCTGCTCCATCGGGCTGAGGAGCCGAGTTGATGCTGCTGCGCCTGCGCCTGCTGGTGGCGAGCCTCGGGGGCGGCGTATTGCTGCTGCTGATCCTCTGCCTCGGCGCCCAGAACCTCGATCAACGCGCCCGGCTCAACCTGGGCTTTGGCAAAACCGCAGAGCTCCCCACGGGCTTTTTGCTGGGGGTGGCGTTGGTCACCGGTGTGATCTGCGGCGGGGTCACTACGGCGCTGTTGCTGCCGCGAGGGGATCAGGGACGCAACGTGTAGGTGATCCGTTCACCGGGCTTGAACTGGGGCAGCGTGCTGGCGAGCACCTCGTCTTCCGTGGAGAGGGCCTCATGCCCCTCAGCAGTCCGCACCACCACAACCCCGGGAGGTTGGCTGTACTCGTAGATGTTGATCCCCGTGGCAGGGGTATAGCTCCCCTTGCCAAGGGTCACCAACGGCTGGCTGCCCTTGCCGCGAAACCAGGTTTCCTTGAACGAAAACTGATGGAGCCCGGTGGTCACCTGCCTCACGGTGCTGTAGGCGCCAGTGGACGAGGATCCATACCAGCGTGAGCTGTGGGTGTTGAAAGCAGTGCCAGGCGGGTCCGTGCGCAGCCTGCCGGGGAGGGGATCACACCCAGACACAACACACGTCAACGCCACTGCAGCCACAAGCGGCCACTTGGAAGCCATGAAGTTGCTGAGGCTGACCCGGTGCTAGCTCAGTGGCCAGCAATCGCAAACAGGGAACCGCCCTCCAGCACCAAGCGTGTGATGCCCTGGGCCACGAGATAGGACGAACGGCGCTGCAGCACCTCAGCGTCCGGAACCTTGATCACCCGCTGGGTGCGGCCGCATTGGCGCTTGGCTTGGCGGGGATTGGTGAACAGCATCAGGGCCTGGAGCTCTTGCTCATCCGCCGGCAGGCTGCCCAGCTCAGAAAACTCCTTGAGGGGCCTGGCCTGGAGCTCAACGGTTTTATCCACCAGCATGTAGACGCTGGCGGGAAGGACACCGGGCGCGAGGGGGCGAACTTCCTGGAGCACTGCCGCCGCGGCCGGCGCCACGTCCACCTCATCGCCTTCGTCGTCAGCCTCAACATCGGCATCGTCCAGCCCGTCTTCTGCGAAGTCGTCGGCGTCGTCAATCGCAAGCTCCCCAGCCGGTTCGCTGCTCTCAACTGGGAGAGCCTCTGCTGCGATGGTCTCAAGTGGAGG
>JBEDHJ010000115.1:0-12319 GCA_041174205.1 Cyanobacteriota bacterium
GCCGGACTGCCCAGCGTGGCCATGACTTCTCGGTGAAGTGGCTACTGGGGCAAACGTGACGCCCCTCGTGTTGGGACACCCCCGGCGGCGACCTGGCCAGGCCCTGGCATGCAGGACCACACTGATTGCCCTACGGGAATCCCGTCATGGCCCTGTCGCCGATTCGACGAGGACAGCTGGCCGGTCTGGTCGCCGCCCTGCTGTTTGGCATCAGCGCGCCGCTGATCAGCACCCTCACTGGGGCAGGCTCGGCATTGAGCATCGCGGGCCTCCTCTACAGCGGCGCCACCCTGGCCCTGCTGGCGGTGAGCACACTTCGAGGCACCTCGGCAGAAACGCCACTGTGCCGCCAGGACCTGCCTGCGCTGGCGACCCTCACCCTGCTCGGTGGCGTGCTGGGACCGATCGCACTGGTGCTGGGCCTGTCCCGCCTGAGCGCGGCTGCGGGTTCGCTGCTGCTCAACCTTGAGTCGGTGTTCACCCTGGCGATCGCGGTGCTGCTGGGCTGTGAGCACCTCGGCCGGCGGGGGCTGGTCTCGGCCCTGCTCACCATCACCGGGGCGGTGCTGCTCTCGGAGGGCTCCCTAAGCGGCGCCACTGCTGGGGGCAGCGCCCTGATCGCCCTGGCCACGCTGGCCTGGGGGATTGATAACAACCTCAGCCAGCGCCTCAGCCTGCGCGATCCGATCCAGATCGCCACGCATAAGGCGGCCGGTGCTTCGCTGCCGATGCTGGCCCTGGCGGTGCTGCTGGGGCAGCCCTTCCCGGCGCTGCCGGCGACGCTGGCGCTGCTGGTGATCGGGGCCCTGGGCTACGGCCTCTCGATCTGGCTGGATCTGCTGGCCCTGCGCGATCTCGGTGCAGCCCGCGAGGCGGTGCTGTTTTCCACCGCGCCCTTTGTGGGGGCCCTGTTCTCCCTGGTGATTCTTCGCGAGGCCTTCTCACCCCAGCTGCTTGTGGCCGCTGGCCTGATGGCGGCAGGGGTCTTGCTGCTGCTGCGGGAGCAGCACAGCCACTGGCATCACCATGACGTGCTGCGTCACGCCCATCGTCACCGGCACGATCCGCGCGGTGGCGATCCCCATCACGAGCATCGCCATCAACCCGAAGACCTGGAAGGTGTCGCGTCCGATCAACCCTTCTGGCATGCCCATGAGCATCGGCACGACGAGCTGGAACATGCACACCCGCATGTCAGTGATGCCCATCACCGCCATCGGCATTGAGAAGAAGAAGGCCGCGGCTTGGGATGGGGCTGGAGCGCAGCACCACCTCATCCCACCTGGGAAGCTCCTTCGATGGAGCCGGGTCGCTTTCCGGCCCGCTGAGCAGACGCCTACTGATGTCAGATTGAGCTGGCAAGGGTCTTGAGCCGGCTGACGCTGAGCACGGTCCGCTTGGGCGGGACAGGGCTGGGAAAGGCTTTGAGCATCGCCTCGATGCGGCTCAGAGCCTGCTCAAGATTGGCGGCCGACGCAGGATTCGCCGCAATCGCCTGGCTCAGCAGCCGGCGGGCCTGCAGCAGGAAGCCGCGGGCGTCCTGGTATTCGATCGTCTCGGCGATGCGGTCATCCGCCACCGCTCCCTCGTATTCGCTGGCGGCGCTGAGCGCCAGCTGGCGGGTCACGGCGAGCAACAACTGGGGCTGGCGGTTCAGCGAAGGTGCCACGGTCGCGGTGGCCGCCTGCAGCGTCTGTTGGGCCTTCGCCAGTTTCTGGGCGGTACCGGGGGAGGTGGGGGCCAGCCTCACCTGCTGGCGCAACACTTCGAGGGTGTCGCGGAACGGGTGCAGGCGCCCTGAGGTGATCACCGCCTCCAGCGAGCCGTAGAGCTCATCAACCGGATGGCCCACGTGCGGTTCAGCGCCCTGACTATCGCCGCGGCTAAGCAGTTCCTGGGCCACCACCAGGTGACCCTGCATCTGAGCCAGCACCACGAGAACCTCCGCGTCGGTGCTGACGACTTGGCTGTGGCCGGCTTCACCGCCCTCGCCCCCTTCACCACCCTGGGAGAGTTGGCTGGGTTGTGGCTCATGCAGGTGCTGCGCCCTGACCTCCGGTGCCGCAACGAGAGGGGAACCGATTACAGCGACCATGCCGAGGCTCAGAAACAGCTCGACGGCGCGGGGAGCTCGGGACACAGCAAACGGGAAGCAGGTTTCATTGTCCTGGCGCTACCCGCTTCACCCATGCCGAGATGCAACGACGGAGCGTCACCAATGACACAGTCTCACAACACTTTTTGGACGCGCTCGCCCCTTTGAACAGTTCCGCGACGCTGGATCAGGCGGGCACCACCTCAAAGAACCCCATGCAGCCCCGTTCGGCGATCGGATCCTGATGGGGATGAACCATGTAGCGCCCCGGGAACGGGTAGCGGAACTCCAGGATGCGCCGTTCCGCCATCCCCAGCGTCACCACATCGCTGATCGTGCCGCCCCCCGGTTCGCTTCCGGTGTCGACGATCCGGAACTCATTGGCATGCAGGTGAAAGGTAAGCGGCGCCTCCAGTTCGGTCATGTTCAGCAGATACAGCCGCACCAGATCGTTCTGGTGGATGCGGATCGGCTGGTGCATGTAGGCATCGGGGATGCCATTGAAGGCGTAGAGCTCGTTGCGGCCGTCATTGTTGAGGTCGTAGCCACCCATCACCAGCACCAGCTCATCAGCAGGGGGACGCGGCGTCGGCGGATCCACCACCAGCAGGCCGTAGAGCCCCTTTCCCACGTGGCGGCTCACCGGCGCCACATGGCAGTGATAGGGGTACAGGCCAGCTCGGGGCAAATCGAATTCATAGATCGCCGTGCGCCCCCGCAACACCGGCTCGATGCCATCCATGGCGGCGGGGTGCACGCCGTGGAAATGGAGGCTATGGGAAGTGCTGTCGCCGTTATGGAACACCACCCGGATCCGCTCCCCCTGGCTAGCCCGCAGGGTGGGACCCGGCACTCGGCCATCAAGGCTCCAGGCCTTGAACCGCACCTCCTCAGCCAGCGGCAGGGTGATGCTGCGGGCCTCCACCTCGAACACACGCAGACGGCGGCCGTTCTCCTCGATCACCCGGCCATGGGCAAAGGAGCGCAGCGCCTCCTGCGGATCCACGGGCAGATCACCGCTCGGGCGGCCACCGTGATCGCCGGGCTCCATCGCCCTTGCCCGGTCACGACCGAGCCAACCCAGCGCCACACTGCCTCCCGCCAGCAGGGCGCCGGCACTCGCCTGCAGCAAGCGGCGGCGCCCGAGGAGCGCAGAGTCGTCAGAGAGAGGGGGTGACAAGGGATCAGGTGGATTGGGATGGGATTGGGGGAACCTGGTCTCAATGTGGCCGAGCAGACTTCCGCGACGCGATTCCCTCTGACCAACCATGCGCTTTCTGCTTGAGCCCCTGCTGGTGGAGGAGGAACTGCAGGATCTGGTCAGCGCCCTGACCGATCCGGCCGCCCCCTGGATAGATGGGGCCACTACCGCCGGCTGGCACGCCCGCGATCTGAAGCGCAACCACCAACTGGACGGGGCCTCGCAGCTGCATCAACAACTCTCGGCTCGGCTTGAGATGGTGCTGACGGCTCAGCCGCTGCTGCAGGCCGCCGCCTTCCCGCGCAGGATCCACGGCCTGCTGTTCAGCCGCAGCGGGGTGGGCGAGGGCTATGGCCGCCATGTCGACAACGCCTGGATGCGAGGAGGTCGCAGCGACCTGTCGTTCACCGTCTTTTTGAGCGAGCCCGAGGCCTACGAAGGCGGCGCCCTGGCGTTGGAGAGCCCTGGCGGCGAGGAGAGTTTCCGCCTGCCGGCGGGCCATGCCCTGGTCTACCCCTCGACCCTGCTGCACCGGGTGGAGCCGGTGACAGCCGGCGAGCGGCTGGTGGCGGTGGGCTGGATTGAAAGCCGCATCCGCCACGCCGATCAGCGCGAGCTGCTGTTCGAGCTCGACACCGCTCGCCGCTCCCTGTTCGCGCGTCACGGCAAGGACGACGTGTTTGATCTGGTCAGCCGCAGCTACAGCAACTTGCTGCGCCGCTGGGACGGTTGAGCGCCGGAGGCTGGGGCAGCACATCCGTGGGGCGTTGAGACCGAGGGAGGCCTGGGGCCATACAAGTGATCAGGACGCCCCCCCTGAATCCGCTCGATCAGCCCTCGCCGCCTTCCCCTCCCTCACCGCCTTCCTGGCTGGAGGGATTGGGAGTGGAGGGCTGCTTCATTGCCGGACGCTCCTTGTCTCCGCCCTGTTCACCGGCCTCCGGGCTGTGAGAGCAGGCGACCATGCCGCCGGCGAGGGCAACGGTGGTGAGAAATAAGGCAACGCTGTTGCGAGGCATGGTGGGGATCAGAGCAAGCAGGGGGATTCTCGGATTGCAACGATGCTGCTGACGCCAGGAGGTCACAATCTGCTGTGACAAATGACACGATCACAATTCATGATCCATCGCCACACCCGCTCAGACCCATCACGACACCAAGCCATGGCACCAATGGTCAATGCGAGTTGAACCCAGCGAATCTTCCGAACGTGCGATTGATCACATCTGCTGGTATCGGGTCGACAGCAAGTCGCGACGATGCGCGGAAACCCTGCCCAGCACTGAAGAGCTGCTCCCAGCGGGACTGCTCTGTCTACATGTGTGGCAGGGGTCGCCGTGGGGCGACTGAGGTTGCCCTTCAGCACAATGACGGTTGAAAGACTGTGATGACGATTGGAACTGGCCAGGCCATTGCAGTTGGTACAAGGGGACACCCTTCTACTCAGTCGCGATTTGAAACCATCGCCCAGGATGCGACTAGAAGTGCAAAGCGGAATCGGCCGATTGTCGGCATCGTTTGGTGATTCCTGGCCCGATATCACCCTGGCTTTCTGTGGCAGAAGCGAACCGGAATGGTTGCATGTTCCGAAAGGAGGTATCTGTCAGATCGAAGCCCTCACCACCATGCGGCTGCGCCTCCACCGCTTCCATCCAGATCAATCTGAGGCTGCCGCCCTTCCATCTCCCATGGGGATGGGTGAACGCGATCTGATCACGGAATGGCTCCTGGATCTTCAACTGGTGCGATATCCGGTGGGTACGGACACGCGGCTGGCTAGCCTGCTGCGACTGCTGGTCGCTCGCTTGGGAATCCGCATGGCGGAGGGATACCGACTGCCCTTCTCCCTGGGCCATGCACGCCTGGCCGAGCTGATCTGCGCGACCCGATCGACGGTGACGCGTCAGCTGATGTTGCTGCGTCAGGCGGGGCTGATCCAACAGGACGAGCCCTCAGGTGGCTTGCTGTTCTCTCCATTGTTCGTGGAAGAGGGGCCTCAGCCGCGACCACGCTGAGCTGCAGCCCAGAGGCGCTGTGCGATTTGCACCAGCAGCCCTGACATTCAGGCGCTAGACAGCCAGAAAACAACAGCTGTAGGGCATGAAGGAACTCACCCGCGCGATCAACGACCACCTGGCGGCGGAGTTCCAGGCCAGCCATACCTACCTGGCGATGTCGATCTGGCTGAGAGAGAAGGACCTGGCCGGCTTCTCCACGTACATGCTCGAAAAGAGCAATGAGGAGCGAACTCACGCCTCGCGGATGATCGCCTATCTGGTGGACAGCGATGAAGAGGTCGAACTGCCCACGGTGGAGGCCCCTGAGCGCCAGTGGCCCTCGGTGCAGCAGCTGTTCGATGCCGTCTACGAGCTGGAGAAGGGTGTCACCGCCTCGATCAACCGCCTGTACGGCATTGCTGAGCAGCAGGGCGAGCGCAGCGCCACAGCGATGCTCGACTGGTTCGTTGCCGAACAACTGCAGGAGGAGGCCGAGGCCCGTTTTGTGTGCAAGCGGCTGAGGCTGGCAGGGGACAACAGCGCCGCCCTGTTGCTGCTCGATCAGCAGTTTCTGGAAGGCACGGCCCTGAGCCACGTCAAGGGAGGCTTGAGCGGCACGGGTGGCACAGGCGAGGCCTGAGCCGTCGACGAGGGCGCGAGGCCTGTTTCAGTCCCGGCCGCAACGGCATTTGCCGCCTTGCCACTTCGAGCACTTCTTCTCGCGGCATCCCTTCTTCTTGTCCTGCTGCACCAGGCTGCGACGGGGCTGTTGCTGGTCTTTGGTTCCGATGGACTGGGCCATGGAGAAGACGATTAGACGTTGTTGAGAATCGTTCGCAGCCTATTGGACCTCTCGATGCGCTGGGCGAGGAAGAAGCGCTGCGCACCTTCCACTGTGACTTTTCTCACACGCCACACCATCACCTCGCGGGGCATGGGTTGGAGATTGGCCCGTCACCTTGAACGTCGGGCAGCCGCCACGCCCGCCAGTGGACACCAGCAACTCGCCAACGGATCTCGATTCGGGCAGTGGCAGAAGCGCCAAGGGCAGCATTGCCAAGAGAAGGACCTCCAGGCTTTGAATCTGCTCAGGGTTCATCATGCGGGGGAATCGATTCGGTTGGCAGCCTCCCTGCACCGGGGCCTTCTACGGCCTCGATCGGTCTCAGGCCGCTGCCGGCCGGCGCTGTTGGGTGGCGTAGAGCGCAGCGCCGCCTGCCGCAATCACGAGCCCACTACTGATGGCCAGGAACACCAGGGTCTGCAGCAACAACAGGGCGATGCCCAGTGCTGACCCAGCCGCAATCTGCACCCTCGCCTTGATCAGCATGGTGAGCAGCAGTAGCACCGTGGCCTTGAGAGTCAGCACGTTGGCCGTGCTGAACGGACAGAACGGGTTCAAAAGCACGGGGTGATCACGGGTATCCCCATGCTGGCGGGCCGATCCGGGTGCGGTGGTTTCACTCAAGCCCTGGGCGGCTGCGGTGGGATCCACTGAGGTGGACAGGCCCGCCAACCCGCCCGGCGCTTCTGGGCCCAAAGCTTCATCGCCTGCTCCCGCGTCAGCTCCTTGCGGCGTTTGAGCAGCGGGGTCGCTTCCCCCGGGATGAGCTCCCCCAGCGTGACCTCCAGGCTCTGGCTCCAGCGGTCGTAGCGGCGCGGCTGGAAATGCAGCACCTGACGGCCATCACTGATCCACCCCTCCTGTGGGGAGAGCGGCGGCCGGCCGGTCCTGTCCGTGACATTCATCGGCCGCTCACGCCACCTCCGGCGCCCAGCCGCGGCTGCGCGTCATGTCATCAGTCCAGCCCTGGCAGCGGCTGGTGAGGTGCTCGCCGTGGGCGATCAGCCCTTGGTGCAGCTGGCAGGTGAGCACTGGGATGCAGTTCACACCGGCGTGATGCCTGAACCAGTGGCAGGTCATGCAGACCTTGCGGCTGCGGGTCTTGAGCAGCACCTGTCCGTCGAGATACGGCCACTCCTCGATCGGGGTTTCAAGCCGGGCTGCCAGGGCCGCTGGCCGGGGGAGTGGGATGCCCATGAAACCTCCAGATGCGTACACCTGTACTAGCACGGGTTCGAGGGGTTGGCTGCCGCGGCATCTGGGGCTGGATACGGTTCAGGCAGAGGAGAGGTGCCGATGCTCCGTGAACTCGTACTGGCGATCGGCATCCCCCTGCTGTTGCTGCTATTGGCGGTGCTGGCAATGGAGCAGTGGCGCGATCAGCTACCGGTTTGGCTGCAGCGGTTGGCCGAGCGCCCGTCCTGGTTCTGGAACACCGGCATCGGGCTGATCATCGGCCTGTCGCTGCTGCGCTGGCTGCTGCAGCGCTGAGGCTCATGCGGGGACAGGTTGGCGGTGCTCAGCCGAGCGCACCGATCGATGCGACACCAGAAACGCCTCGATCCAGTCGTAGTGGCGCCGCTGGCAGATCCGATCGGCGATCGAGGGGGCATCAGGCGGTACCTGGAAGCGCTTGCGAAATGCCTTGGTGAACCCCTCCAGCGCCGGGCGCGGCAGGCCCCGCACAGTGGCCAGGATCTGCTGGATGGTGGCGGGATCGAGGGGCTCAAGGCCCATCTCTGCCATGGGCTCGGCAGCGGCGCTGTTGCACTGAGGTGCCGGTGAGTGGCGGGCTGACGTGGGAGCGGTTGAGCTAGTGACCTCCCGCTGCTGCTTGTCGTAGAGCGCCAGCCCGAAGGGGTTCCCGAAGGTCATCAGGGCGCGCTTCATGGCGTCGGTCTCCGCCTCCTTGATAGCGGACTCATGGGCCTGGCCCAGATCGGCGTCGATGCCGTGGCCGGCGCCGCTGCCCTCACGGATGACATCCCCAACGCGGATGCGAACGCGGGCGGTGTAGGTGACGCCCCAGCCTGCGCGGTTGCTGTTGCCGAGGGTGCGCTCCCGTTCGGCGACGCACTGCACGGCGATGGTTTCGCGCTGCCAGCCGTCAAAGCCAAAGATGCGGTTGGCCTCGGCGATGGCCTGCCAACCCTCCAGGTAGGCCAGGGACCGCCCGGCCTGGCTGCGGGTCTGGACCTTGGCCCGATCGAGAGGTGCCGATAGGGCGGCGATCTGTTCGGGGGAGAAGGCGGTGGCGCCCATGGAGGTGCTCCGGGTGATGTGGGATGGGGAAGGAAGGAATGCGGGCCCGCTCCTGCTGCGGACCCATGGCGGGACGACCTTTGGCCGTCAGTGGATGCGCCAGGAGCGGCGGGAGAGGAGCTGGGCACCGACGATCTGGCGGCCGGCCTTGAGGGCTTCCTTGATGGCGGCCTTATCCGGCTGGGTGGTGGTTTTGACGGCGAGCCATTCGGGATCGAGAGCCTCTTCGTCGGCGATCACCACCGCCTGGGATTTGCGGCTGCTGAGCTCGTGATCGGGGAAGGAGAAGCGGGTGGCCGCCGGCTGCAGCTGGGTGAGGACAAACACCAGCAACTCCTCCAGCGCATCGGCCCGGCCGGCATCGCCGCGGGCCAGATCGCTGAGGCGCTTGGCCTGCTGCTGGCGGTAGGTGGCCTGGCCGCGCAGGTGCTCGATCACCCAGCAAGTGGCATCGGCCTTGGCAGCAAGCGCTGCCTTGTTGCCCTCTTCTGCCAGGAGGGCAGCTTCCAGCTCAGCGAGGGCCAGGGCCCGCTGTTCGGGGTCATCGGTTTCCAGCTGCTGGGCCAGCTGGCCGATGGCGGTGGTGAGTTCCTGGGCCTCGATCCCCAGCTGCCAGAGGGAGCTGGAACGCTGCAGCGAGCAGGCAGGGCCGGGGGCTGCCGCGGGGAAATCAGCTGGGGCTGCGGGAATGGGAGTGAGAACAGGCATGACGGCGTGAGGAATGAAGGACGTGGGAACGGAACGCAGCGCCGATGGCGCGGAAGGCTTGTGCTGCGGGCTCAGCAACCGGCGAGGGCTGAAGCAGCCCAGAGCCCTGCCGATGGGCTGACCTCTGCAACGGAGATCGGCACGGGGGAGCGGGAGGCCATGCGGCGCGCCTGCTGCACGAGCGATGCCGTGCCGGCACCACCGGGGAACGCCAACACCAACACCGAGACCTGACGGCCGGGGGAGGAGAAAGCCAAGGCCCGGGCAACGGCCTGCTCCAGCAGCTCGCGATTGCGAATGGGCCCAGCGGCCCGCCCGTGCCGCTGCCACTGGGCCGGCATCACCAGAGCGGACCAACCCAGCTGATGAGCAGCGCGGCCGATGGCGGCATCGGCGCCATGGGCACCGCCGTGGAGCAGCAGGTGCACCATCCGGCCCCCGGAGCGGGCGAGCAGCTCAGCGGCAACCCGCTGATGGGGCCAGACCAGATCACGGCCACCACCAGCCGCGATCACGAGAGAGCGAGCCGGGGCAATCTCCGGCCGCGATGGACTACATAAAGCCATGGATTCAGCTGTCGAACGTGACAACTGATCGGGGCATCGAAGCCGCTCAGAGATACGCGGCCGGGATGGCGAGACCAGGGGGTGAGGTTGCCGCAGGCGATGGACTCGGGGCCCTTGGCGCAGCCCTTATTCTACCAGTACAAACGCACTTAAAGACAAGCAGATCCCCTGCAGGGCAATCGATCTACACAACACTGAGCCCCACGCGGCGGAAACGACTTAATGAGGATCAAGACCATCAGATCAAGGCCGAATGGTGCAATGGCCGCGCAGCCGCGCGAGGAAAAATGGAGCATCACCGCAGCCAAACACTGGCAACCAGCTGCCAGGCCACCGCAGCCGCGGGAGAGCGACGATGCCCACCACCACACCACCGGCCTCGGAGCGGAGGGCGGCGGCGGCTGGCCGATGCACGCCACGGCACAGCCGTGGCACGCTGAAGGACGGCCGTGGCCGACCGGAGCCTTGCGGCGCCCGCAGCGCCCAGCGACAAGGCCGGCCAACCCCCTCCATCGAGCAGCTGCTTGCAAGGCAGCTGCTCGATGCTCAGAGTTCCTCTCTGCCGCGCTCCGAGGGCCCTGAAACCCCAAACCTTCTCACATTCCATCTCACACCCAAGGCAGCCGGACGCAAGACATCAGTAACAGCAAGAATTCTGGGCTTTTACAACCAGAGTCTTCTAAGCAGCCGGTCGATGGTTCGAATCCATCAGGGGGCGTTGCAAGAAGCCAGGCGGGTTCTGGGATCTGAGCCAGAAGCGATCTGGGCTCCCGGCCAGCCTGTCCTGGGATCCATCGCCAATCCAACGCTGAAGATCCTCCATGACCGAGCATTTGCCAGCACCTTGGCCGACGGATCGCGGCCACTGAGCGCAGGCGTACGCGGCGAGAAGCAGGCCTCCTCAGGAGTCCTGCAGCAGCAGCGCGCGGCAATGGTCCAACTGGGCCATGCCCTGGCGATGGATCGTGCTGGCGTACTCCGTCCAGGCGCCCTGCCCCCAATAGCGGAAACAGCTGGTTTCCAGCAGCAGCACATGCAGCAGAGAACGCTGATACTCCTCACGTTTGGTGATCGCAGGATCTGCCGCCACCAGCGAATCAAACAGGCGGTGGAATTCGGCGCTCAGTTGCTGCATCGGCTCCAGGACATTCGCATAGCCATCCACCCAGCTGAGATTGTTGGTCCAGGAGGCACCCGCCATTGAAAAGGAAGGATCACTGGCCTGTAGCTGGGTGATCGCCGCCTCAGTCACCTCCGGTGTGATCGAATCCGGCAGATGATCCCAGAGCTTGTGTTGTTGCACAGCCTGAATGGCGGGGAAATCATTCGCCGAAACACCAGCGGCCTCCAGCAGATCGAGATACTCCGATCCATTGATCGCTACCGTGCCGGAGCGGCCCTGATCAGCCGCAGCCAAACGCCGATGCGCCTGCACAAAGGCGGACGGGAATTCATTCATCATCACACCGCCATTTTCGCCATCGGCGATCTGTGCCACCAGCGAAGGCACCTGATGGGAGCCAAGGCTCTGACGCCCCAGGGTCATCGCCTCATAACACGGCTGCATCTGACCGACCAGCTTCGTATCCGATCCCTGGGTTTTGATCAGGGCCACAATAGACACCGTTTCACCATTGGAGTTGCGAGCCACAAGCCGATTGGGCAGATAGCGTTGTGCCTCGCTGAGAGGAGCTCCAGCAAGCGTTTCAACGCTGTGTTCCTGAACCAGCAGCCATCGGTAGCCACAGGCCTTGAGCGCCGAGATCAAGGCATGAAGCGTATCGGGATGGTTGGGGAGGTGCATCTCGGGCAACGAAAACCCCCGCACCCGTTGCAAGGCATCAGGGCCGAAAAGAGCGGCAAAATGATGCTGCCAGGCCGTGATCTGCAGCTTCAGATCTGGAATGGGGGTTGAGGGAGCGACGGCATGACTCCAGAAGGTTCCCAGCCATTCCACATGGGGAATCAGCGTCGGATCACAGGCCAGGGCCTTCAAAGCAGCAAGAATGTCGTGGCGGCCCATCTGCTCAAACCCCCAGAGCAGATTTCCGGAATAATCCACCATGATCCGTGGATCGCAGCCCTCGGCAATCAACTCGGGCAGAAGATCAACCAGGCGGCGGTAGCACTGAGCAAACGGTTCAGCGTTGTGATTGTCACCCTCACCGGGATGCTCAAGCATGTACTGCAGATGGGAGATCAGCTCCCCGTTTGCACCGGCGGGAATCGTGGGTTGATGCATGTGCAGCGCACAGGCAAAGGCCGACTGGATCGCCTCCAACGCCAACGACGAGCGCGCGCCAACGGCAGGCGGCCCCTGCTGCATGCAAGCCTGCAGCTCAGCTTCAGAACCGGCGATCGAAGGCAGGGCCTGGGGGTTCATGGGCTGTCGGGCAGTCTCCTGATCCTGGCGACGCAGATCTCCATCCAGCCCTTCGTCGCCTTTCTCTTCCACCCCAACACTCCCCCCTCTCGAAACCCGCACCATCGCCGCCGTGTTCGACCCGAGTCAGCGTCAACGCGCCCGCGGCTCGCGGCTGCTCTGAGCCTGGCCCTGGCGATCAGGGGTTGAGGGCCTCTTCAAGCCAGCCGTTGGCGCGGCGCCAGCGGCGGCGGCGATGGGGATGGCCCACGAGCTCGAGCAGC
>JBEDHJ010000116.1:0-4820 GCA_041174205.1 Cyanobacteriota bacterium
CGGCGTCGGATCCACTCTTGAATCCAACCCGCTCGGCGGCCAGGTCGCGGGCTTTTCCGGTCCGACCATCGTGGTGGATTTCACCACCTTGGTCAGACCGTCGATCGCCGCCGATCCGCCCCTTGGCTTGCTCCTTCTCCACCTCCAGCCACAGCTCGAACTCGCGCAGCTGGTGCTCCTTGGTCTTGTTGCGCTGGAGGTTGCCCTGGAGCAGGGCCTCCAGCACTTCAGGAGAGTTGGGATCCTCGGGGAGGTCGTGGCGGACCCAGACCTCCGCCTCCTCGATCTCAGCGAAGATGGCGTGATCGCAGCGGCGGTGGCCGCTGATGATGACGTTGGTGGTGGTCACCTGGATCTCGCCGGGCCAGATCCCGGCCTTGAGTGACACCACCAGCTTGTCGTCGTAGAGACCGGCCTCGTTGCCGTAGAGAGCAGCGTTGCGCGGATGGGGCTTGAGGGTGTCGATCACCCTGGTTTCAACGGTTTTCATGCCTTTACTTGTTTAAGGGTCTCGAAAAGGTGACAAGAAAGCCCCGTCAGCCGCGGCCAACGGGGCGAAGAGTGATCAGGCGTTGAGGCTGCAGCGATTGGCAATCACCGGCAGCAGCACCTTGGCCAGCTTCGAGGCCAAGGGACCGGCCGACTTGTTGCCGGTGGCGGAAGTCACTGCCATGGGCAGCGCTTCTTCAGCAACGCGGGCGATCTGAACAAACCGCAGAGTGTCTGCCTTGATCCAGCTGTAGAAGGTTTTGCCTTCCGGCCGGTTGGTTTTCACCAAGCCGTTCCAGATGGCCACACCGGTGTCGGCGTATTGCGCGGGGGTGAGGCTGTTCAGTCCGTTCGACAGGGCAGCGTCTTTGATCCAGGCGCCCATCGCAGCCTTGAATGCTGCCTCGTCCTTGGCCAGCGCGATGGTGCGCTGGATGTGATCGCGGTCCAGCAGCATGAGGCCACCGGATGCGCTAGTGCGCTCACGGGTTTCAGCGCGGCTGAAGTCGCGGGAGCCGGTGTTGGCCGAGATGATCCGGCGCTGCAGCTCCTCTGCAGTTCCTACCTCGATCACGCCGACCCGAATGGGCAGCATCTCGATGCCGGAATCAGCAACACCAGCAGCACGCAGCATCACCTGCAGTGCCAGGGTGCGGTTCCGGCCCGAAGTGATGACGGGGCCGATCACCTGGCCAGCGACCGGATCCTTGATGAAGCCCACCTCGATGTCTTCCATCAGATAGGGGGCGCGGCCGCCGCCGGCCTTACGGATCAGCCCATCAGGACCAAACAGCACCTTCTCTACAGCGGAGGGGTCGATGACCTGCAAGGTGGTCTCGTGCTTGTAGCTCTCGCACAGCTCACCGATGGTCATCTGGCGGCCGGGCTCAGGCTTACGCACCTGAAACTTGCTGATGAAGGTGCCGGCCTGCAGGGCTTCGACGATGGAGCGTTTCAGGACGGCCGCGCCGCCCTTCTCCTTGTTCATCTCAGCGATGGCCCGGTCGATGACAGGAGCAAGCACCTGCTCGAAGTTCGAGAGGGCGTAAGAGGTGTTCATGTTGGCGTTGATCGCCATGGTGGTAGTCCAGAAAGGGAACGAGCTGGGCTACCGTGTCGGTGTCTAGCCGGGCGGTAGCCCACAGCGTGCCTCGATCGCCTGCCAGGGCGGTCGGGGCTTTTTGCTGTTGGTGGAACGGTAGCACCTAGATCGGTCAAGGTGCCACACGACGCGGCTCAGGCATCCCTCTAGGGCCGCTTCCGTCGTACGAACACCTATGAACAGGACAAACCCTTACTTAAGTCTCGCCCTAAGTCCCAAAGCGATAGGCGGGAAACCTTCCCAAGTGGCGGGGTGTGGGAGACCGTAATTAGGTTGGAATCCCGAGGGCACCGCCCATGATCGACTGGCTGCAGGCGCAGGATCACCTCTTCCTGTCTGGAATTACGCCCGAGGAGCCAGTGATCCTGGCCCTGTTCCCGAAGGAGCGGGGCACCTGCATCCACGTCCACACCACCGGTGATCTGCCTGAAGAGGCCCGCTCAGCGGTGCAGGCAGCGATGGATCACAACCCGGATCTGTCGCTGGGTTTCCTGCTGAACCCGGGCGGCACCAAGAACGACGAGATCAAGTTCTGCCGGGCGCTGTTCTACGAGGATGACGGCCCTGCGCCCCTGGAAGAGAAGCTGTCGCAGTGGGAGCACTGCGGGTTGCCTCGGCCCTCAATGCAGCTGTGGACCGGCGGCAAGTCGGTGCACAACTACTGGTTCCTGCGCGAGCCCTGCAGCACCGCCGCGTTCACCGCTGGCCAGAAGCTGCTGTTCAAGCATGTGGAGAGCTGCCTTACCGGCGTCAAGGTCGATACATCCCTAAGTAAGCCTTGTCAGGTGTTGCGGCTGGCCGGCGGGGTGCACCCGAAGACCGGTGAGCAGTCGAAGGTGATGAGCACCACCGGCGAGCTGTTTGAGCTGCAGCAGCTGATGGCGCTGGTGAGACCAGCTGAGACTCAGGCCGCGGCGGAAGTGGCGGACGAGGATCTGCCGCACGCGAAGAAGGGCCGCCACTACGAGCGGATGACGGCGCTGGAGAAGCGGCAGGTGGTGCAGGAGGCGCTGCGGTTCTGCCCAGAGCGTGAGGCTGCCGGCAGCGGCACCTATGAGGTGGCCCGGGATGTACTGGCGGCGATGGTGCATGAGTTCGGCCCCGACATTGCGGTGGAGATCTCCAGGGGAGCGAACTGGAGCCAGCAGCACTGGGACATCAAGAAGGTGGCGATGTCGCTGGTGGATGCACCGGAGAACCGCAAGACGATCTGGCATCTGTTCAAGGAGGCCCAGCGGAAGGGATGGATCTGCCCCTGGCCCCTGGAGCGTGAGGTTCGCAATAAAGAGAACGAGAATGAGAACGATCCGCTGATCAAGGAACTCCGTCAGCGGAGTTACTGGCAGTGGGCTGAAGCCCGAGCAGCAGCATTCACCTTGAGCAGCGTCTTCCCTCAAAAGTTGGCCGACCTGCTGGGCGATCGAGCCAGGGCGTTCCCTGTGTCGGACATGGCCCTGCTGGCGCCCTTCATGACCACGTTGGCGTCGGTGCTGGGCAAGCGGTATTGGGTCCAAGTTGCGACGGGCTGGAAGGAGCCCTGCATCTTCTGGATGGGAACGGTGGCACCGGCGGGCAGCAAGAAGACACCGGTGGCGAATCAGTTCCTGTGGCCGCTGGAGCACCGGGATTCAGAGGGGCAGGCTGAGTACAAGGTGAAGATGAAGGAGTGGCGCAGCGGCCCTGGCGACACAGCTCCCCCGAACTTCCCCCGCCAGCGGGTGGTGATGGACGCGACGCTTGAGGCGTTGTGCTCGCTGCTGAACCGCGATGACATTCCGGGGGTGGTGAGCTTCCACGATGAGCTGGCCAGCTTCATCGGTTCGATGGACAAGTACCGGCGCAATGCGAGCGACCGGGCTGCGTGGCTGTCGATGTGGAGCGGCGGCGGCATCAACATCCTGCGCAAGGGCAGTGAGCCCATCCTGATCAGCAAGACAGCTGTGTCTCTGTTTGGTGCGATCCAGCAGGACAAGCTGACGGACCTGCTGCATGGGGATGACGCCGCGGCCAAGAGCGGCGACGGATTCTGGAGTCGATTCTTATGGGTCTCACCGCCGTATGTGAAACCGCGGGTGATGCGGGACGGATTGGAGATCAACCAAGAGTTGCTGGAGCTGGTGGATCTGTTGGATTCGATGAGCCCTCAGCAGGTTGAGGTGGTGAAGCTGAGCGATGGAGCGTGGGAGGTGTTCGAGGAGACCGCCAACCGCTTTACGGAGGAAGCGGAGAACACCTACGCCAGCCGGAGTGCGTTCCTGATGAAGATGCACGGCTACCTGGCGCGGAGCGCTGGGCTGCTGTGGGCGCTGGATCACGTTTGCAACGGCAACGAGATGCGGACTATCGGGGATAAGGGACCGATCACCCGGGAGGTGATGGAGCGGGCTGCGGTGTTGTGTCAGTTCTTCCTGAACCAGTTCGATGTGCTTGCCCCTCAGGTGGGTGGTGGTGATCTGCCGGGCTGGGTGGTGAAGGTGATCGAGCTGGCTAAGACACGTGAGACAAAGAAGGTGACTGCGAGGGATCTGGTGACCCGCAGGTGGTGTGAAAGCGGTGCTGAGGCCAAGGAGAAGCTGCAGAAGCTTGTCAGTGACTACGGTTTGGGCCGATTGCTGAAGACCCCAAGGGCTGATCAGGTGTGGTGGGAACTGCCGGATGCTGTGTATGGGGACTGCTGAAGTTTCTGGGATGCAGCAGTTGCCCCGCGGGTTGATGCAGCGGTCAGATCCCTTGCGAGGGAAGGAGAGTGGGGGGAGTGCTGAACTGCTGCAAGTTTCCTAGATAGGGGAGTAGAGGGAGAGACTGAGATGAGTCTCATGAGATTAAGAAGGTGAAGTGTTCAGCATTTACAGCAGTTGGGGTATTTAGGGGGTTAAACCCCTTGGTATTACTGGAATTATTAACTGCTGCAAAGGCTTCAGCTGTTGCCCGACAGTTCACGGGTCTGATTCACCAGGACCCTTATGGCTGGAGATGAGCGTGGAGGAGCTGTGGGATGTGCTTGGTGGGCTAATTACTTAAGGTAGAATCACTGCAAATCACCCACAGCTATGACTGCAACGACAACAGCCAACAGCCAGACGCCTTCGGCGTCTTTGGCGCCTGCGGCGCCTGTGAGCCGCCCCATGGGCGGCAAAGCCAGCCAGACCTCCTGGCAGTCCAACAAGGTGCAGCGCACCCTCAGCGTCACCAACGATGCCTGGGAAGCCTGGACTTCCGCAGCTGCATC
>JBEDHJ010000117.1:0-4446 GCA_041174205.1 Cyanobacteriota bacterium
CGCATTGCGGGCATCCGCCAGCGGCCAGCCCCGCTCCAGCAGGGCGGCATAGAGCCCAAAGCCCACCAGTCCCATCACCAGGGCAGCCAGCACGGTGCGCTGGCGCATCAGCTGATCAAACACCGGCTCCTGCGGGGGCCTCGGCCGCTGGCGCAGCACATCCCCTTCCGCCGGTTCAAAGGCGAGGGCCACATCCTGGATGCCATTGGTGGCCAGATTCAGCCAGAGCAACTGCACTGGCAACAGCGGCAACGGCAGGCCACTGGCCACCGCCAGGGTGATGAGCACGATCTCCGCCGCGCCCGACGACACCAACAGCGCGATCACCTTGCGCACGTTGGCGTAGGCGATCCGGCCTTCCTCAATCCCAGCCACGATCGAGGCGAAGCCGTCATCGGCCAGCACCAGATCGGCCGCTTCCCGGGCCACATCCGTTCCGCTGCGGCCCATGGCGATGCCAATCGGAGCCGCACGCAACGCCGGGGCATCGTTGACCCCATCGCCAGTCACGGCCACAAAATGACCAGCCCGCTGGGCCGCCTGCACCAGCTGCAGCTTTTGATGGGGCGCCATGCGGGCAAACACACAGCGGCTGGCCACCAACCGCTGCAGCTGGCGGGGGCTGGCCTGCTCCAGCTCACGCCCCTCCACCACCGCTTCATTGGCGCGCAGCAGGCCCAGTTGGCGGGCAATCGCCGCTGCGGTGGTGGGGTGATCGCCCGTGATCATCCACACGCGGATTCCGGCTTGATGGCAGCGCTGGATGGCCTCGGCCACCCCGGGCCGCAGCGGATCCATCAACCCCAGCAGCCCCAGCCACTGCAGGCCCTTGGGCTCCGGTGGCGTGGCCTGCTCCGCCACCAGCTCCAGGCCCGTGCCCTCAGCTAGCGCCAGCACCCGCAGCCCCTGGCCCGCCAGCGCAGCAGCCTGTTCCAGCCAATGTTGCTGCTGGGCCGGGCTAGCGGTGCACATCGGCAACACCCGCTCCGGCGCACCCTTCACCACCACGCCACTGCCACCTGTGGTGCAGGCGTGGAAGCTGGCGGCGAAGCGGTGTTCGGGCTCAAAGGGGATCGCATTCAGCTGCGGTTCCGCCTGAAGGGCCTGCTCGCGGCTCCAGCCCTGCTGGCGGGCGAACTGAAGCAGCGCCACATCGGTGGGGTCGCCGCGCCCTTCCCAGCTGCCATCCCGCCGGTGCAGATCTGCTTCGTTGCACAGCACCGCCGCGCGGGCCAACCGCTCCAGCGACATCCCTTCCGCCAGCAACGCCCGCTGCACCGCCAGCTGATTGCAGGTGAGCGTGCCGGTCTTATCGCTGGCGATCAAGGTGCAGCTGCCGAGGCCCTCCACCGCAGGCAACCGCCGCACGATCACCTGGCGCTGGGCCATGCGATGGCTGGCCACCGCCAGAGCCACCGTGAGCGCCACCGGCAACCCCTCCGGGATGGCCGACACCGCCAGGGCCACAGCAAAGAGCAACGCCTCCAGCAGATCGATGCCGCCACGGGCCATCGCCAGCCAGCCCACCACCAGGGCCGCCAGGCTCACCAGCACACCGATGCTGCGGCTGAAGCGATCCATGCGCTGCAGCAGCGGCGGCCGGCCGGGCGTGATCGTTTGCAGATCACTCGCCAACCGGCCCACCTCGGTGGCCGAGCCGGTGGCCACCACCAACCCCAGCCCGCGGCCGCGGGCCACCGTGCTGCCGGCATGGGCCATGGTGCACCGCTCAGCCAGGGGCGTGTTCAGCGGCAGCTGCGCCTGGGCGTGTTTGTGCACCGGCAGCGATTCGCCCGTGAGCAGCGCTTCATCGAGCTCGAGGTTGTGGCTGCGCAGCAAGCGCAGATCCGCCGGCACCACCTGGCCGCTCTCCAGCAACACCGCATCACCCACCACCAGGGTTTCGGCATCTCGCAGCACGGCCTCGCCATCCCGCAGCACCAGGGCCTGCACCTTCAGCAATTGGCGCAGCGCATGGCTGCGGCGCTCCGCCTTCCATTCCTGCAGCCCGCCCACGAGGGCATTGAGCAGCAGCACCGCCGCGATGAACAGGGCATCCTTGCGGTCGCCCACCGCCAGCGAGAGCAACGCCGCCAGCAGCAGCACGGCGATCAGCGGGCTGGCGAACTGGCGCAGCAGCACCGCCGCCAGAGCCGGGGCCGGAGCCTGCGGTAGACGATTGGGGCCGTTGGCGACCAATCGGCGTTCCGCCTCCGCGCAGCTGAGCCCGGCGGCGTTGCCCGCTGGAGGCAGTGCGTGCCAGGGCCTGGGAGCGGCAGGCATCAGCGCAGGCCTCCGGCGAATCTGCAGCAGCGGCGCGGCGGCCCTGCCGCTGGTGATGCCGCGCCGGCCCCTGCAACGGCAGCCTGATCGGGCCCGCCCCCAGCACCGCCATGGCAGCACCGAACTCGCCCGGCGGCTACCGCTGGTTTACCCGGCTGGTGGCGCGCCAGAGCGGACGGCCGCAGACGTTCAGCACCATGCTCATCCTGGTGATGCTCTGGCTGGGCACCGGGCCGCTGTTCGGCTTCAGCGACACCTGGCAGCTGGTGATCAACACCGCCACCACAATCATCACGTTCCTGATGGTGTTCGTGATCCAGAACACCCAGAACCGCGACACCGAAGCCCTGCAGATCAAGCTTGATGAGCTGATCCGCGCCACCCAGGGAGCCAGCGACACGCTGATGGATCTCGAGGAGATGGCGGAGCAGCAGCTGGATCAACTCCATGATCACTACGAAACCCTGGCTCGCCTGGCCCGCGAACAGCTCGAGGAGCCGCCCGCCTAGCTCAGGCGTCGGTTTCGGCGTGCATCGCCGCGATGGCGGCATAGAGCGGTTGGATCTGGCGATCGAGTCGCGCCACCTCCGCGGGGCTGCAGCGGCGCGTTCCCATCTGCTCCAGCAGCGCCAGGATCTGGCCCTGCAGCTCGGCGATGCGCGGGTGGTAGCAGGCGGTGGTGGTGGGCAGGGTGCTCATCAGGGCTGTGCCTCCACTGCCGCATCCACCGCCGCACTGCGCAGCCGCCAACCCTGATCGCCATCGGGTTCGAGCACCATGCGCCGCTCGCCCTGATGCAGGGCATTGCTGTCGCTGATGCCCTTCACATACCCCGCCAGAAACCACAGGTTCATGCCGGCCTGCTCACCACTGAGCAGCTGGTCGAGGCTATCGGCGGATACACCGATCTCCCAGTTGGCGTTGTTCATCACACGGCTCCATCCGAGTGCACGTCTCCAGCCTGAGGGCAGAACAGGGCCAGCAGCCCCGCCTGCGGCTGTGCTGCTGCAGTTGTGCTCAGGGCCAGGGCCAGAGGGCACGCAGCTGAGCGAGCACCCCCTGGCCGGTGAGCAATTCAGTGGCCAGGGCGATCACAAAGCCCAACATCGCCAAGCGCCCATTACAGCGCTCGGCCTGATCGGTGAATCCCCAGTTGTGAAGCATCTGCATGGCAGGCACGTGAGCTGGCCCCAGCCAAGCCAGGCCAACAGCAGCCGGCGCCAGAGCGGCTGCTCCGCTGCTCAAGGGCGGCGTTGCCGCTGCAGCAACGAGGCTTCGATCACGTGCTGGCAGAGGTTGCTGACGCTGCGGCCCTCCTCAAGGGCCCAACGTCGCAGCTGCTCCTGCAACTCGGGGGTGACGTTCATCGTGATGCGGCTGCTGCGCAGCGAGCCCTGATCCGATGGTTGCTTGATCACCCCTGAGGCAGTCAGAGGCGCCAGTTCTACATCAGATCTACAGCCCCCCGTGCTGACGCTCCAACTGCTCCACCCGGACCTGGAGCTGCTGCAGCTGTTGCTCCATCGCCCGGGGATCCGGCTGAGATGGCCAACCCAGATCACGACGCACCAGCTCAGCCACGTAGGCCGTGATGCTCAAGCCCTGCTCAGAGGCCCGCTGCTTGATGGCGTCGATCAACTCCTGCGGAAGCACCATCGAGAGCTGCTTGCGTGGCGTCACAGAGCGATCAATCCGATGAGGTGAAGAACTGGCCTGAGGCCCGGACAACCGCCGACAAGGCCATTTAGGTGCCGCAGTTTGCAGCAGTGCGAGCGCAATTTAGAAGACAGTCCTGGAATGCCGACCTTGATTAGCCGTGCTCGAGCAGTCCGCTCGCGTAGAGCCCCGTGAGTTCAGCGCGGCCCAGCTCATGGGCACTGATCGCCGCCCGCAGGTCGAACACCGTGCAGCCGGGCGGTAGATCCAGGGCGGCATCCAGGGCCACCAGCTCGAACACATAGCGATGGGCCAGGCCCGCCGGCGGCAGCGGCCCCTGGTAGCCGATGCGCTCAAAGCGACCCACCCCCCAACAGCTGCCGTGGCGGGCGCCGTTTGGCAGTTCGGGCGCCCGCTCCAGCCCGGCCGGCAGCGCCCGCAGCGAAGCCGGGATGTTGAACAGCAGCCAGTGCACCCAGCTGCCCGCCGGTGAATCCAGGTCTTCCA
>JBEDHJ010000118.1:0-3004 GCA_041174205.1 Cyanobacteriota bacterium
GAGGCCGCAAAACGGGCATTCCCCTCGCGGAACTGCTCGCTGATGGCGGGATCGAGCACCAACCCCTCCCCGTAGACAGCCAGCTCGGGCCGGCCGTAGTAGCTGGGCTGCACATAAAAGAAACTCACCCGCGCACCGCATTGGCCAGCCAGGCTCACGGCCGCCTCCACAGCGACATCGGACAGCTCCGAACCGTCGATGGGCACCAACAGATGACTGGCCATGGGCCAACGCTAATCAGGCCGGCCCAACCCAACCGGCCAGATGTGCAGCGGCATGGGAGCGCACCAGCGCCCGCGCACTCGGCAGCGCTGGCTCCAGCCGCTCCGAGCTGAAGGGCGGCAGGTTGCGGCTGCGCAGCCAGGCACCCCAACGAAACTCATGAAAGGGAATCAGCGGTGCAGCCTGCACCAAGCCTTCGCGCTTCAACTTCCACACCAGGCTGCGGTAGGGGTCGTCCTGGGTGCCGCTGAGGCTGGTGGGTAGAGCCGTGGGGTGTTGCGGACCAAGGCCGCGGCCGTCGTAGAGGTAGAGCCAGCCCCGCTGATGCAGTTGCTCCAGCACCTGATGGCGCTCCGACACCTCCAGCTGCAGCACCACGTAGCCGAAGGCGGTGGCTTGGGGGTCGAGCTCCAGCAGAGCCCGCAGGCGGTGATGGCGATCCACCATCCACAGCTCACCGGCCGCGCTGCGCACCAGCGGTGTGGGTTTGCGCTTGAGGTAGCGGCGCTGTTCCTTGGGGTCGTCCTGGGCGAAATCCAGCTGGCGGCTGCGAATCTCTGCCATACCCACGCAGAGTTGGGTGGGCTGCAGGGACGCCAGCGGCACCTCCAGCAGATCGGTGGCCTCACCGGATGGAGCCGGCAGGGGCTGATAAGGGGGCAACCGCAATGCCATCGGCCGACCTTAGGCGCGGTGGCAGCTTTGGTGATCAGCGTTGGCCTGAGCCTTGTGCTGATGCTTGGCCCCGCGGCGCCCGCTGCTGCAGCCGAGAGCTGTGCTCCGATCAGCGCCACGGAGGTGGAGGCGTTGTTTGATCACTGGAATGGGGCGGTGCAGAGCGGCGATCCCGATCAGGTGACAGCGCTGTACGCCGATCAAGCCTTGCTGCTGCCCACCCTCTCGCCGATCCCCCGCCACGACCACGCCGGCATCCGCGACTATTTCGTCGGTTTTTTGAAGGGAGGGCCTGTGGGAGAGGTAACAAGCCGCACGATCCAACTGGGCTGCAATGAGGCCGTTGATGCAGGGACCTACACCTTCCGCTTCCGCGATGGCCATGCGGTGCAGGCGCGCTACACGTTTGTGTATGCCTACGGCGCGGGTGGCTGGCTGATTCAGCACCACCACTCCTCCCTGGCCCCAGCGGTTTAAGCGCTGCGGGTGAGATAGGTGAGCAGCGTGCGACGGGGAGCCGCCTCCGCCGCGGGCACGACCGTCAGCGGTGTGTGCTGATGGCGGCTGGCCTCCTGGTGCTCGCGGATCGTGTAGCCATACATCTCCAGAAACAGATCCCGATCCGCTACCGATCCCGTGAGGCCGCAGGCCAGGTAGTGCTGTCGCAGGGGGGTCCAGGGGCGCCGGGTCACGGCCCCATGCAACTGCTGCAGGCGAAAACGCCGCAGCGCTTTCAGTGGGGGTTCACCGCAGTGGGCATGGCAGAGGTTCTGCAGGGTGCGCACGCTCACATGGCAGTGCCGCGCCAGATCACTCATCCGCAGGGCGCTGGGATAGTGCTCGGCGATGTAGGCGGCCAACTCCGCCATCACGCATGACTCAGAAACTCCCCTGGCTGTGCGATCAAATGGGGAGAGATCTTGGGGCTGGAGGATCGCGATCTTGGGCAGCCTCCTGCAGCGCTTGGCTTGAAGCTAGAAGCGCGCAATGGGCCTCAAAGTCTTAGGCAACACAGCATGAAGCGTTATTCCAAATCGGCATCGTGGGAGCCGATCAGAACTGAATGCCGTTGAAGATCTGCATGGTGGCGAAGCCCAGAGACGCCGCTTGTGGATTCGGGCCTGCCGGTAGAGCCTGCACAGAGAACATGTAGGTGTCGGACTGGAAGGGGTTGTTCCAGGGCTTCAACGCCACGGTGATGGTCTGCCCGGGCTGAGGCGGCTGGGGGAATTGAACGCTGATGCGACGCTGCGCGTCATCAAATTGGGCTTGCACCGGGATCGCGGCCCCTTCTCGGCGCGGCAAGCCCACAAAGGCGCGAGTGCGATCGGGGGAGAACTGGAAGGTGCGATCCACGCCACGGGTCTGCTGAATCACCAGGCCCCCCAGGCCGGCCCCTGCCTGTTCCGGCAAGGTGATCGTGAAGTAATACTCCGCAGCCGTCTGGCCCACATACCAGTAGTAATTGCGGAAATCGACCTTCCAGGGCGGGCTGGTGAACCAGGTCTTGCCGTCGAGCTCCACGGCCCGCGCCCCCGGGGTGATCACCTGCAGCGCCAAGGCCGCCGGCAGAACCCAGCGCAAAAGCCGTTTCGTCGAGGGGATCCGCATGAGCCCGGGGCACCTGCCTGGAAATTAGCGGCGGTTCGAGCCGTTGATAGGGTTTGCGGGCTTGTCTTTCAGGTCGATGAACCGAGCCGAACTCGACGCCATCGAACTGATGCTGCGCGATCTCAACACCCGCCACGACGAGATCCGCCACCGCGCCGCCTTCCGCGGTTGCACCCGCGAACTGCTCACCCTGCAGGAGGAGCTGGTGCGCTATCTGATGCGCAAGCGCGAGGGCCTCAACGGCCGCTGAGCCTCAGGCCACCTGCAAGAACGGCTGAGGGTTCTGATCGCGGCGGTGCTGCAGCGGCAGCTCTGGCCCCTGCTGATCACCGGCAAGGGCCGCCGTGGTTTCTAGAGCGGTGCGCATCAGCCGAGCGGCATGGAGGCTCATGTCGCGGGGCACGCTGATGCGATCGCGCCAGTAGCGCAGGGCTGCCGCCGTCGCGGCTGGAGGGGCCACGGGCGCATCGCCGTGCGCCTGCAACAGATTGGTGAG
>JBEDHJ010000119.1:0-7102 GCA_041174205.1 Cyanobacteriota bacterium
TTGGTGGCCGCCGCCGAGAAGAAGGCCACCATCAACACCAACCAGATCAGCGCCAACAAGGGCAGATCCGCCGCCGGATCGGAATCCTGCTGGCGCCAACTCTCCAGTCGCCAGAAGCGCAGCCTCACGATCGCCACGGGCAGAAACAACGACCAGGGCAACAGCAGCAGCAGCAGCCAAGGCAAATAGAACCAAGGCGGGCCCGGGTGGTCGTAGATCACTGAGGTGAAGCGCTCCAGGTTGCTGAAGCCAAGGAAGCGCCCCAGAAACTCCACGCCATTGGCTTGGGTCGCCAAGCCATACCAGGGGGCAGCCACCCCGACAAACAGCGCCACCAGGGCCAGCCAAGGCGTGCTGCGCAGGCCCTGCACAAATCGACCCTTCAGGGCCCAGAAGGCAAGGATCACCAGGCCAGGCAGCAGCAACCCAACGGGCCCTTTTGCCAGAACCGCCACGCCGCAAAACAGAGCCAAAGCCACAAAACCGAGCCGCCGCTGCCAGAGGCGATCTACGGGAGCCGAGTAGGCCAGGGCAAAACCCAGCAGCGCCAGGGTGATGGCACTGGCCAGGAACATGTCGGTGACCGAAGAGCGTCCCCAGCCGATCCAGCCTGGGCTGAGGGTCAGCAGGGTGGCGCCCAACGTCGCCCGACCCAGACGCTGGTGTGGGGCCTCCCGCTCAGGTGACACCACCAACAGCACGCCAAACACTGCAAAAACTGTGGCCGTGGCAGCGAGGGCAGCCGGCAAACGCGCCGCCCACTCACTGACCCCGAACAGGCGAAAACTGAGGCCCACCATCCAGTAGCCCCAGACCGGATAGTCGAAGAACAACTCCCCGTTCCAGCGGGGTGTGATCCAGTCGCCAGTGGCCAGCATCTGGCGAGGCACCTCCACAAACAAGCCCTCGGTCTTGTCCATCAGACCAAGGCCGCCCAATTGCTGGAAGTAGATCAGGCTGCAAAGGCCGGCGAGGGCTGCCAGGGCCAGAAGCAGACTGCGACGAAAGTCCTGGTCGAGCCAGGCATGGAAACGCTGCATGCCGAAAAACTAGGGCGTGTTCCAGACGAAACGGCTACTGGCGGCGTAGTTCCACACGAACACCACCAGGATCCCGGCCAGCTGGGCTCCGAAGGCATCGCGGGCCACAAAGCTGTAGTAGGCGGAAGCCAGACCAACATTGGCCAACACGGGCAGGGAGGCAACCAATAAAAACTTGAGCAGACCCCGCAGCAGCGCCAAGCCCTGCAGACGCTGAAAGCGGAAGGTGAGAGCGTTGTTGATCAGGTAATTGGAGCTGGCGGCTGCCACGACGGCAAAGGGCAGCGCCTGCTCGAATCCGAGCCGTGTCAGCATCAGCAACTCGGTGACCAAGAGCTGCACAGCCACACCACTGAGGCCCACCAAGCCAAAGCTGATGGCACGGCGGGGCAGCAGCCGAAAGCTCAAGCTGTGCAGGATCGAGATCAGGAAGTCCCAGAAGATGGCCAGATCCAGCTTGGAGCTGCCGTAGCTGCGGGGTTGAAAACTGAGGGGCACCTCCGCGGTGCGCAGGCGGCCTTTGCTCACCGCCAGGAGTTCGTAGAGGAACTTGAAGCCGTTCACATCCACGGCCCGGATCAGTGGCAACAGCGGTTCCAGGCGCAGGGCAAAAAAACCACTCATGAAGTCGGTGAGCTCGCCATAGGAGCGGGGCAGGCTGAAGCGGGCGCTGGCGTTAGCCCAGGTTGAACCCCGCTCCCTGCGGCCACTGAGGCCATGGATCTGTGCATCGGCATGGAAGCGGCTGCCGATCACCAGATCGCAATCAGCGTGCAGCAGCGTGTCGATGGCACGGCGCACCGAAACGGGCTCATGCTGGCCATCGCTATCCATCACCAGTGCCACATCACCGGTGGCATCCAACAAACCTTCTTTGATGGCACTGGCCAGACCAGAGCGGCCCACCCGCCGGATCAGGCGCAGGCACGGCTGCTGATGGGCCAGCTGCCGCACCAGCTCAGCCGTGCCATCGGCGGAGTCATCGTCCACCACCAGGATTTCGAGGTTGTAGTGCTGCTGCAACGGCAGCAACTGCTCCAACAACGGCTCGATATTGCCCCGCTCGTTGTACGTGGGCAACACAATCGAAACCCTCAGCACCATGGCTTGCCCAAGAGAAAGCCGGCGGTCCAGCCGCCGGCACTGAAACCGTAGGACGCAGGGCTGCGGGAGCCGGGCCTACTTGATGTACTCCTTCAGCACACCATTGCGGTTGGGGTGGCGCAGTTTGCGCAGGGCCTTGGCTTCGATCTGGCGGATGCGCTCGCGGGTCACATCGAAGATCTGGCCGATCTCTTCGAGGGTCTTCATGCGGCCGTCGTCGAGGCCGTAGCGCAGACGCAACACATCGCGCTCGCGGGGGCTGAGGGTGGCCAGCACACCTTCGAGGTCTTCACGCAGCAGATTCTTGGCCACGTCCTGCTCAGGGTTCTCGATATCGGCTTCGATGAAGTCGCCGAGGCGGGAATCCTCTTCCTTGCCGATCGGAGTTTCCAGGGAAATGGGCAGCTGGGCGCTCTTGGCAATGAAGCGCAGCTTCTCGATGGTCATTTCCATCGATTCAGCGATCTCCTCTTCAGTGGGCTTGCGGCCAAACTCCTGGGAGAGGGTTTTGGTGGTTTTCTTGATGCGTGAGATCGTCTCGTAGAGGTGCACCGGCAGGCGGATCGTGCGCGACTGATCAGCAATGGCACGGGTGATCGCCTGACGGATCCACCAGGTGGCATAGGTCGAAAACTTGTAGCCCTTCTCGTGGTCGAACTTCTCCGCGGCGCGGATCAGGCCGAGGGAGCCCTCCTGAATCAGATCCTGGAAGCTCAGGCCCCGGTTCATGTATTTCTTGGCGATCGACACCACCAGGCGCAGGTTCGACTGCACCATCTTTTCCTTGGCCCGCCGGCCCAGCATCAGGCGGCGGCGGAACTTGATCAGCGGCATGTCCACCAGGGCCGCCCACTCCTTGGTGTCGGGGTAGTGGCCGTGGTCGGTCTCAAATTGAGTGGCCAGCTCCTCGAGCTGAAGCAGATCGGCGATCTTGCGGGCCAGCTCGATCTCTTCGTCGGGCCGGAGCAGACGGATCCGGCCGATCTCCTGGAGGTAAACGCGGATCGAGTCTTCGGTGTAGACACCCTTAGGGCCCACCTTGATGCTGGCCAGGGCCTTGGCCGCCTTGGCATCCTTCTCGCTGCCCTTGGCGTCTGAATCCTTGGCTTCCGCTGCTGCCAGCAGTTGATCAGCGGCCCCATCCAGGTCGGGGACTGTCGCCGTTGCGGCTTTGCTGGTGGACTTGGCTTTGGTGGCCTTGGGAGCAGCCTTGGTGCTGGTTTTGGCCTTGGTGGTCTTGGCTTTGGCCTTGGTGGGGGTCACCTTGTTGGCCGCATCCACAGCGGTGGCATCTGCAGCGTCCGCTTTCGCCTTGGCTTTGCTCGCCTTGGGCTTGGCCTTGGCAACCTTGATCGCCTCGCCGGCGGCCGTTGCCACCATCAGGATTTCAGCCTTAGCAGCCTTCGCTGGCGCAGCCTTGGCCGCCGTGGTTGAGGCGGCGGTTTTGGCGGCAGCTTTGCTGGTGGCGGCTTTGGAAGCGGCGGCAGGACTCATCGGGATCGAGAAGGGGTTGAGGCGGAGTGACGCAGAGCGAAATGAACAGTTCGGCGCGGATGTCAGTGCGGTTTCAAGAGGAAGTTCCAGAAGGAACGCGCAAGGCCCAAATCAGCGACCACAACAAGCGATCGGAAAAGAGCCAGGAATCAATCGGAGTGATCGATGCCCCCGGAACGGATTAGGTGTAGAAGAAGAGGACACTCACCAAGTGCGTTCAGCGGATGGTCCGGCACGGCGGCAATGCGCGGGCATTACGGCAGCGGCTGGAGATCAGATGCGGGGCTGAAGCAACAGGAGGAGCGGGCTCCCTGGTATGAAAACGACTGGACGACGATGGAGTGAGCTGGATCGGTTTGGGCTCGGGCCCAGGCAACGCTGTCAGGGGTGGTCGCAGATTGGGGACACAGGCGCACCTGGTCAGCCTCGAATCTTCCCGCTGGACGGAACTTTGCCGGGTTCCGACTGCAGCCCATGGACTGCTCAACACTCTCATCCTAAGAAACGCTCGGTTGCTTCGCAAGGTTGAGCGACAGTCAGTTGAGCGACCATGGGAGCGAAGGCACCGAGCACGGCCGCAGCCATGCGCGCTGGCTTCAGGTTTGGCTGGAGGCAGGCCGTGAAGGCCAAGTCTTCACCTACAGCAACCCGAAGGGTCTGCAAGTGCGTTGCGGCGACCTCGTGCAGCTGCGGTTGCGGGGCCGGCAGCATGTGGGCTTGGTGGTGGAGTTGCTGGAGGCCTCACCCCCTGATCTAGAAGCGCAAACGCTCCAGCCAATCGAGGCGGTGCATCAGCGCGCTGCGGTGGACAGTGCCTGGCAGCAATTGATTGAAACGGTGGCGGCTGACTGCCACACCAGCGTGTTCCGAACCCTCAAAGCCGCCCTGCCGCCGGGATGGCTTGGCCAGCGCCGCCAGGGAAAAGCGCTGAACCCCCGCCAACAGATTTGGCTGGAGCTGAGTGATGCGGGGCGCTCACACAGCGGCGAGGAGCTCAGTGCCGGCCAAGCCACGTTGCTGCGGTTGCTGCAGGCCCAGGGTGGAGCCGGCTGGCAGAGCGCCTTGCTGGCGCAGGGGCACCTGAGCCGCAGCAGTGTGGATGGTCTGGCCAAACGTGATCTGCTGCGACGGGAACGACGGCCGTGGGACGACAGCGCCGGTGTGCACAGCCCAGACAGCCCCCAGTTGCTGACAGCTGATCAGGCCAAGGCCCTCGCACAGATTCACAAAGCCGCCCCCGGCGCATCCCTGCTGCTCTGGGGAGTCACGGGAGCGGGAAAGACCGAGGTCTATTTGCAGGCCGCAGCTGCGGAGTTGGAGGCAGGCCGCTCGGTGCTGCTGCTCACCCCAGAGATCGGCTTGATTCCGCAGCTGCTGGATCGCTGCAGGCGGCGCTTCGGTGGGCGGGTGGTGGAATACCACTCCGGCTGCAGCGATGGCCAACGGATCGCCAGCTGGCGGCGCTGCCTGAGCGGGAACGAAGCACTGCTGGTGGTGGGCACCCGCTCGGCGGTGTTTCTGCCACTGCACCAGTTGGGCCTGGTGGTGCTCGATGAGGAGCACGACCGCTCCTACAAGCAGGACAGCCCCATGCCCTGCTACCACGCCCGGGATGTGGCGTCCGTGCGGGCGCGGCTCAGCGGAGCACGGCTGCTGCTCGGTTCAGCCACCCCCAGCCTTGAGTCGTGGCTGAACTGTCAGGGCCCAAAGCCCAGCTGCCAGCTGCTGCAACTACCGCATCGCATCGGCGGACGATCACTGCCACCAGTGCGCCTGGTGGACATGCGACAGGAACTGGCAGAGGGCCACCGCCGCCTGATCAGCCGTCCCTTGATGGAGCGGCTGGAGGCCCTACCCGGCAGCGGCGGCCAAGCGGTGGTGTTGGTACCGCGGCGTGGGTACAGCAGCTTTCTCAGCTGCCGCAGCTGCGGCGACGTGGTGCAGTGTCCCCACTGCGATGTGGCGATGACGGTGCATCGTCAACGAGAACGGTCCTGGCTGCGCTGCCATTGGTGCGACCACCGCGCAGAGATCAGCTCCCGTTGCGGGGCCTGCGGGTCCACAGCTTTCAAACCCTTCGGAGCCGGCACCCAACAGGTGTTGGAACATCTCGAGCAGGAGTTGGAGGGGCTGCGGCTATTGCGGTTTGACCGCGACACCACCCGAGGCCGGGATGGTCATCGCCAGCTGCTGGAGCGCTTCGCCGCGGGCGAGGCTGATGTGCTGGTGGGCACGCAGATGCTGGCCAAGGGCATGGATCTGCCCCAGGTGACGTTGGCGGCGGTGCTGGCTGCCGATGGCCTGTTGCACCGCCCCGATCTGCGCGCTTCCGAAGAATGCCTGCAGTTGTTGTTGCAGCTGGCGGGCCGAGCCGGCCGGGGCGATCGACCTGGGGAGGTGCTGGTGCAGACCTACAGCCCGGAGCACCGAGTGATCCGCCATCTGGCGGATGGACGCTACGAGGCCTTCCTGGCTGAGGAGCTGGCCGAGCGGCGCGCCGCTGGGCTGGTGCCCTTCAGCCGGGCCTGTTTGCTGCGGCTGGCGGGACCATCAGCCAGTCGCACCGCCACAGCCGCCGCCACCCTGGCCGAGCGGATTCGTCCTGAGGCGGAGCGCCAGGGCTGGCTGATCATCGGGCCGGCGCCGGCCCCCGTGGCCCGGGTGGCGGGCAACAGCCGCTGGCAGCTCCTGCTGCATGGACCAATGCAGGCCGCGGTGCCACTCCCGAAGGAGATGGAGCTGCGAGCACTGCTGCCCAGGGATGTATCCCTGGCGATCGATCCGGATCCCCTGGAGCTCTGAGCTAAGCGGGTAGTTGCGGTGGCCCGAACCCGGCCGCCAGCTTGAGCCGCTGCAGCAACGCCACCAAAGCCAGCAGCAGAGCAATCAACAGCGCCCCGACCCCCAATCGACTCCAGCGCCAGCAGGAGAAGGTCAGGGCATTCAAGGCTCCGGGCTGGAGGGTCCACACCACCTGATCGGGCTGACCCTTGTGGTGTGGCGTTGCCATTGCCGGCAGGGGCTCGGCCTGCCGCACCGCCCGTAACGGCAGTGGGGCCAGATCGACGCTCAACTGCAAGCCCGGCAGGGGCTGGAGGCCGCGCAAATCGAGCTGGCACCTGAACTGCTGCCGCACCCCCAGCAACCAGTTGCGCTCCTGGAGGCTGAACTGGGGGGAAGGCAGATCCAGGGCCGCCAGCGCAGCACCGCGCTCGATGGTGTTGCTCAACAGGGCGAGGGCTTCAGCGGCCGGCAGGGCCTTGGCGCGCAACTGAAGCCGCCCCAACTCCTGACGCTGCTGCAGGGGCTGATCGTGCAGATCCGCAGCCAGCTGGCGCTGCCACGGCAGGGAACGTCCAGTGCTGGAGAGGCTGGTCTGGCTGATCTGCACCCGACCAGGCGCGGGAAAGCGCAACGACGTCTCCAGGTCCACGCAGCCACCGAGCAGCGCGGTGATCAACAAC
>JBEDHJ010000120.1:0-3685 GCA_041174205.1 Cyanobacteriota bacterium
CGGTTCTCAAGCCCCAGCAGCAGGTCGAGGTTGCGCAGGCCGAAGTCGGCGTCGAGCACGGCGGTGCGCATGCCTTGACGGGCCAGGGCGATGCCCAAGTTGGCGGTGAGCGTGGTTTTCCCCACGCCCCCCTTGCCTGAGCAAATCAGGATGGAGCGGCTCCCCGAGGTGGTCACGGGCACGGTCTGGAATCGAGGCAGGTTAAGGCCATTTCACCGTTTGGCCTGGTGTCGCCGTCACTGTGCAAAACCCCTGTGGCCCCTTAGAACGGAGCGAGTGTCAGCTCCTTCCCGATGGATGCCGCCCTCAGCGGTCAGCGTCTGCTTGTGATGCCCGATGACGGCGGCGCTGCAGTGGTGGAGCTGATCGATCAGGCCTGTGATGAGCTGTTGCTCAAACAGTTCAAGCTGCAGAGCCAGCAAATCGAACAGGCCCTGTTTCGGGCTCGGGAGCGGGGAGTGCGGGTGCGGGTGATGCTCAACCCCCACACCTCCGGCGGAGACCGCTGGAACGATGAGGCGTTTGCCCTGCTCCAGAGCCACGGCATCGAGGTGGTCTGGACCAGCGAATCGTTTCCGGTCACCCACGAGAAATCCATCGTGATGGATGGCCAGGCGGCCCTGATCGCCACGTTCAACCTCTCGGAGAAGTACTTCACCGAAACCCGCGACTACGGGGTGATCAGCCACGACCCCGTGGTGGTGGAGCAGGTGCGAGCTGGCTTTGAGGCGGACTGGCACCGCAGTTTTTTCGTGCCGCGTCTGGACGTGGGTCTGGTGTGGAGCAACGCCCACAGCCGCGGTCAGATGGCACGGGTGATCGATGCAGCCAGGAAGACGCTCTGGATTCAGCACCCCAAATTTGTGGACGCCGTGATCCTGGAGCGGATCGTGGCGGCTCGCGAGCGCGGTGTGAAGGTGCGGGTGCTTTGCGGCGGCAAGCACGGCCTCAGCGACTGGGATGTCTACGACACCTTCAGCTCCTTAAGAGTCATGGAGCTGTTCGGGGTGAAGATCCGCCGTCAGAAACATCTGAAATTGCACGCCAAGTTGATCCTGGTGGATGGCAAGGCGGCCATGACCGGATCGATGAACATCGATCGCAGTGCCTTCGATGTGCGACGCGAGCTGGGGATTGAGATCGATTGCCCAACGGCGATTCAGCGTTTGGCCGACACCTTTGAAGCCGATTGGGAGGCCTCGAAGAAATACAGCGCCCCCGATCCCCTCGATCCCACATATCACGAACATGGCGAGCTGGCGCCCGATCCCCACTTTGTCCACAACTAATGGCTGACGACGCTGCTCAACCGACGCATTGGCAGTTGTTCATTGGCATGCAGCAGGTGGCGCTGTCCTCCTTTGGCGGGGGGCTCTCCGCCTGGAGCGAGCGCATCGTGGTGGAGCAGCGCCAGTGGATGACCAAGGAAGAGTTCATCACCGGCCTGACCGTGGCGCGCCTGTTTCCTGGGCCTAATCAGATCAACATGGCCGTCTACATCGGTAGCCGCTTCCGAGGGCTCACCGGCGCCATCGCGGCTCTGTTCGGCATGTTGCTGCTGCCGTTCAGCCTGTTGATGCTGCTGGGCCTCGGCTACTTCTACCTCCACGAAATCCTGGCTGTGGATCGCGTGTTGGCCGGTGTGATCACCGCCTCTGCTGGCATGGCCCTGTCGATGGGTTTCAAGATCGCCGGGGCCTACAGCCGTGATCCGGTGGCGATGTTGCTGGCGGGCGCCAGCTTCCTGGCTATGACCGTGTTCCACGTGCGCCTGGTGCCGTTGGTGTTGGTGGCCGGACCGCTGGCGATGGCTTGGTACTGGCCGCGGGGTGAACAGCGATGAGCGCAACTGCCGTTTGCCATGCCGTTCAGCTGGGCGATTGGCGGCAGCTGCTTGCGGTGATCTGGGATTTCCTCAGCCTTTCGCTGTTTTCCCTCGGTGGCGGCAACACCCTGCTCACCGAATACCACCGCATGGCCGTGGATCAGTACTGCTGGCTCAGCTCGCGCCAGTTTGCCGATATCTATGCCATTGCTGAAGCGGCACCGGGCCCCAGCTCGATGATTGTGGGTCTGTTGGGTATGGGCGCCGCCGTGAAGGAGGGGCCCCTTTGGGGCGTGTTCAGCGGCCTGATGGCCGAGATCGCCATCCTGCTGCCCTCCACGTTGCTGATGGTGGCGGCCGCCCTGAGCTGGAATCGCACGCTCAACAGCCCAGGGCGGGTGGCCTTCGAGCGCGGTCTCGGACCGGTCACCCTTGGCATCCTGTTTGCCGTCGGTCTGAAGATCCTGCGCATCTCCGATCACGACACCCCCGCCTACGCCGTGTCGCTGGTGGTGTGTGTGTTGATGCTGCGCACGAAGATCTCACCGCTCTGGTTCATGGCGGTGGCCGGTCTGATGGGTGCGTTGGGGCTCGTCAATCGTTGACGGCGGCTCCCACTGGCATCGGCCATTGGGCCTCAGCCGGTTCGATCGCGATCGAACCATCCCGCAGCACGGCCTGTTCACAGAAACCCGGAGGCGGCTGATCCTCGGGCCCCCGTGCCACAGCGTCGGCAATGCGTAATTGCAGGGGCCGCAGCTGGAGAGCCACGATCCGGGCGTCGCGATCGCCGCCCTGGCCGGCATGGGCCACACCCCGCAGGCGGCCCCAGACCCGCACATCTCCTGCAGCGCTCACCCGGGCTCCGGGATTCACATCGCCCAGCACGAGCAATGAGCCCTCCACCTCCAGGTGATCCCCCGAACGCAGGGTGCCGCGGTGAATGGTGAGCGCCGTGGCCGCCGCCCCCGCCGCTGGCTCCGAGACGGTTTCGCGTTGCAGCAGAGTTTCCAGCCCGAGGCCAGCAGCAGCCACCAGGGCGAGGGGATGGCGGGCCTCCACCCGTTGCAGCGGCAGTCCCGCCGCCGCCAGCAGTTCCTGGATTGCCCGGAGTTCCGGCAGCTTGAGCACCCGATCGCAGCAATCCAGCCAGCTCACCCCCGTGGCTGGATCGCTGTTCAGGAGGGCCTGCACCTCCTCCAGGGCTGAGGCGCTGCTCTCGGCCTCGGCCTTCAGCTGCAGCCGGTGGGGGTGGGTGTGCATGGCAGGCAAATTAGGCAGGGCCATCACCTGCTTCCAGGGCTAGTTGGGTCCGGAGCGGTGTGGTGATCTCTGGTGGATGGATCAGCCAGGCGCTCTCGCGGCTCTCGCTGAGGCTGTGGATCAAGGGTGAGCGCTGCTCCAAGGCGGTGAGGTGATGACCGTCCCAAAGCCTCAGGCCGCCGCGATAGGGGTGGTAGCCACGGTTCTGTTGGCTTTGCAGACCGCAGCACAGATCTCCCTTGAGCCCCGCCTGCTCGCTCAGGCGCTGGGCGAGGGCCAAGAGTTCCAGGCGGCGTTCGCGGCTCAAGCGGCTCACATCACTCGCCTTGAGCAGCCGCCGATCCAGCAGTCGTACGCACAGGTCCTGCAAGTCGGCCGGGCCCTCTTCCCGCCAGCGCTGTAGGTGGTAGCCGGTGCGGTGGTCGTCGTTACCCAGAAAGTCGTCGAGGTTGAGGGCATCGGGATGCCAGAGCCAGCGCTGCATCACCGCATCGGCCCAGACGCTCATCGGCCCCAGTTGCCGGGCGACGGCAATGCAGCGACTGAGCAGCCAGTTGCACACGACATTGAGCCGGTGGTTGTAGACGCTGCGGTACA
>JBEDHJ010000121.1:0-11296 GCA_041174205.1 Cyanobacteriota bacterium
CCGGTGCACACTCAACTGGAAGAAGCCCTGGCGGCCTGGTTGGGCCGTGAGCGGGTGCTGCTGTTCCCCAGCGGTTTTCAGGCCAATCTGGCCGCCGTCCAGGCCCTGGCCGATCGTCACACCCTGGTGCTGGCCGACCGGTTGATCCACCACTCGCTGTTGGTGGGAGTGCAGGCCAGCGGCGCGCGTCTGCAGCGCTTCGCCCATAACGATCTCAGCGACCTGGAGCGGCGCCTGAACATGGCCCGCCGCGACAGCCCCAGTCGCCGGTTGCTGGTGATCAGCGAAAGCCTGTTTTCAATGGAAGGCACCAGCCCAGATGTGGGGGCCCTGGCCAGCCTGGCTGAACGACACGGGGCCGCGCTGCTGCTGGATGAGGCCCATGCCTTGGGAGTACTGGGCCCTGGCGGCCGTGGTCTGGGGCATGGGCAGCGCAACATCAGCCTGATCAGCGGCACCTTCGGTAAGGCCTTCGGCAGCGGTGGCGCCTTTCTGGCCGGCGATGCGTTGGTGGGTGACTGGCTGCTGCAACATTCGGGGCCCTTCCGGTACACCACGGCCCTGGCACCACCACTGGCCGCCGCGGCCCTGGCCGCCCTGGAGCTGATGCAAGCCCAACCAGAGCGGGGCGAAGCACTGCTGAAGCGCGCCGAGCGTTGGCGCGATGGGATCACGGCCGCCGGCTGGCCCCGGCCACCGGGCCATGGGCCCATCCTGCCCCTCCTGGTGGGCGATGACAGGCGCGCCATGGCCCTTCAGCAGCAGCTGGAGGAAGCCGGCTGGCTCACCGGGGCGATCCGGCCGCCCACCGTGCCTCCTGGCACCGCGCGGCTGCGGCTGGTGCTGCGTCACCCCCTGCCGCAGGGCAGCCTGATGCCATTGCTGGCCGCCCTGGGAGCGCCATGACCACAGCCCCCATCACCCAGGTTGTGGCGATGCACGGGTGGGCCGGCGACAGCCGTGCCTGGCAGCCCTGGGAGCAGCTGGCAGCCGAGCGGAACTGGACCTTCAGCAGCGGCGAAAGGGGCTATGGCCAACTCCAGCCGCAGCAGCCCTCCTGGCACAGCAACAGCACGCAGCGTGTCGTGGTTGGGCATTCGATGGGTCCCCACCTGCTGCCGGCCGCGCTCTGGCCGCAGGCCACGGCGGTGGTGCTTCTCGCCAGCTTCGCCGGCTTCATCCCACCGGGCCGGGAAGGCAAGGGGCCGCGGGCAGCCCTGCGGGGCATGGCTCAACGGCTTGAGTCGGGCGACACCACAGCGATGCTGCGCGACTTCTTCCGGCAGGCCGCCGCACCACACCCCGTTGGTACCCTGCCGCCTGGGCCGCTGGAGCAGGGCCTGAGCCCTGAAGGCAGCCAACGGCTCCTGAGCGATCTGCGGCAGCTGGCCCTGATCAACACCCTGCCGGAGGGATGGCCGCAGGGGGTGCCGGTGCTGATTGTGGAGGCTGCCGATGATCAGATCGTGGCGGAGGCCAGTCGCGCGCAGTTGCGCCTGGCCCTGCCCGAGGCCACGGTGTGGACCCTCCACCACGCTGGCCACTGCCTACTGGAGCCAGACCTTCCCCAACGGGTCATGCACTGGATCGCCGATGCTCACGCCTGAGAAGCGCTTCGGCGCAGCCGTGCAGCAGTGTTTTGGCCGCAGCGCCACCAGCTACGAGCAGGGGGCACGCCTACAAGCGGGGATCGCCCAGCGGTTGGCCCGCTTGTGCCGCCCCCTGGCCGCAGAGCTGCCGGATGGTGCACGGGCCGATCTCGGAGCCGGCAGCGGCCTGCTGGCCCGGGCCATGCAGGCCGAACTCGGGGGATCCTCGCTGCTGCATCTCGATGCTTGTGAAGCGCTGCTGGCCCAGGGGCAGCAGCAGGATCCAGCCCAGCTGTCACTGCAGTGGGACCTGAATCAAGGTCTGCCGGATGCGCTGCAGGGAGCGGCGCTGCTGGCCTCGAGCTTCGCCCTGCAATGGCTGGAGCAGCCAGGCCGGCAGCTGGAGCTCTGGTGTGAGGCCCTCCAACGCGGCGGGGTCCTGGCGCTGGCGGTGCCCTGCAGCAACAGCTTCGCGCTCTGGCCCCAGGCGGCCCAACGAGCGGGTGTGCCCTGCACAGCCCTGGAGCTGCCAGCAGCCAGTGCGCTCATCGCCCGCGTGGAGCCGATGCTGGAGCTGATCCAGCTCCAGCGCCTGCAGTTCAGCCGGACCAATCGCGGAGCCCTCGCCTTCTTGCGCCAGTTCAAGGCGATTGGTGCCCAAGCCAGCCGGGCACCCCAACTCTCAGCGGGCGAGCTGCGGCGGCTGATGCGCCACTGGCCGGGGCCGGAGCAAGCGATCGTGTGGGACGTGCTGGTGCTGGTGGGACGCAAACGATGAGCAGGCGACTGGTGGTCTGCGGCACCGACACCGACGTGGGCAAAACCGTGGTGAGTGCCCTGCTGGTGCAGGGGTTGGGGGCGCGCTACTGGAAGCCAGTGCAGTGCGGCCTCGAGAACGGCGAGGGCGACCGCGACCGGGTGCAGCGCTGGCTGCAGCTGCCGCCGGAGCGGATCCTGCCGGAGGCCTACCGGCTTCAAGCACCGGTGTCGCCCCACTGGGCCAGCCAGCTCCAGAGCGGAGACCCGCAGCGACCTGGCCCAGCGATCGATGCCGGGCGTTTGGAGCTCCCCGGCGGCAGCGAACCGTTGGTGGTGGAGACCGCCGGTGGCCTGCTGGTGCCCCTGCGCCTGGATCTGCTGCAGATCGAGCTGCTGCAGCGCTGGCAACTACCGGTGCTGTTGGTGGCCCGCAGCGGCCTGGGCACCCTGAACCACACCCTGCTGTCCCTGGAAGCGCTGCGCCAACGTCAGCTTCCAGTGCTGGGGGTGCTGCTCAACGGTCCACCCCATGCCAACAACCTCAACACCCTGGAGCAACTGGCCGGCGTACCCATGCTCGGCTGCCTGCCACCGCTGGCCGCCGTGACTGCAAACTCCCTGGCTGAGCAATGGCAGGAGCTGGAGCTCTCCCATAAGCTCCAGGCATGACCCGCCCTTGCGCATGAAAGGCTCCACCCTTGCAATCAGCGCTGCTGTTGCCGCCCTCTGCGCCGGGATTCTGGTGCTGTTCACCGACGTAGAAGTGTCGGTGGTGCGCTGGTTCAGCTGCGGGCCCCTCTCCACCCAGGGTGAAGACCGCAGCGAGCTCTGCCAGCGCAAGCTCTGATCAGGCGCGGCGCGCCTTAATCGGGCAGTGGCCGCTAATCACGGCCACGTTGTTCTCCGCAAGGGCGAGCGGCCAGCCCTGGCGAAGCTGATCGTGGATCTGTTCAATCTGCAGCGCATTCCAGCCGCGTGCCTCCAAGTGCACCCGCACGCTCTGCCACTGCCCCTCAGCAAACACTTCCGTGGCGCTCCAGGCGCGGCCCGCCTGGGCTGAGACGAGCTGCTCAGGCTGCAGAAAGCGATTGGAGACTAGGGGATGGCGATGGGGGGAGCTATCCATCAAGCGCCCGCAAGATGCCCCATGCTGGCGAGCCCCGGGCCTGTCGTCAGCCCATCGTCAGAACGCTGTCACGGTCCGGCCAGGATGGCCGCCTCCACATCAGCGCGGCTGAAGCCATAGGGGAAGTGGCGTTCCACCGGGCCGGCGGAAGTGCTCCAGCGCACGCTGAGCTCCTCCACCCCCAGCTCAAGCTCAGCGCTCCAGCTGGACAGATCCAGGCTCCACAGGCAGGAGTGGGCCCCCCGCTGCACTGCCCCCAGCTCCGAGAGCCACTGTTCCAGGGCCGGCAACGGATGGTTGTACAGCGGCGCCTGGGGCGACGGCAGGGACGACATCCGTGGCAGGCGACAACGAAACCTGGCCAGTCTGCTCATGGCCCGGCCACCAGCTCGGCTCCCGCAACATCTCGGCGCCGCGAGCCCAGGCCAGGCCCACCCCAAGCACCAAACTGAACAACACCGCCAGCGCCAGCAGCAGCAGGGCGAACCACTCCCCACCGGAGAGGGCTCGGCGCACCGGCACGGGCTTCGCCGCGGCGACCGGTTGCCGGACAGCAGGGCGCTGGGCTGGTTGGATGGCTCGCAGGCTGGCGTCGTAAGCGCTGCGGCGCTGCGGATCACTCAGGGTGAGATAGGCCTGCTGCAACCGGCGGAAGCCCTCTTGGGCCTCGGCATCCGGCAGGGTGGTGGTATCGGGGTGGTAGCGCTTGCTGAGGCGGCGAAAAGCCTGTCGCAGCTCTTGCTGGGAGGCCTGCGGCGCAATCTCCAGCAGCTCGTAATGATTGACAGCTGCCACCAGCCGGCACCGTGTGGGTGGATCCTAGAGAGCAGGAGTCAACGCCGCCTTTGGGGATGCCCGCTGCCACACCCGACACCGCCCTCTGGCAGGACCTGGGCTGGCAGCCGAGTGCTGAACAGCTGAAGCAGCTGCTGGCGCTGCAAGCGGAGCTGCGCAGCTGGAACAGCCGCGTCAACCTCACCCGACTGGTGGAGGGGGAGGATTTCTGGATCGCCCAGGTGTTCGACAGCCTTTGGCCGCTGCGTGAGCTGCTGCAGGAGCGAAGCGATGCCGAACTGCACTGCATGGATGTGGGCACCGGCGGCGGCTTCCCAGGACTGGCGGTCGCGATCGCCCTGCCCAGGGCCAGGCTGACGCTGGTGGATTCGGTGGGCCGTAAGACGCAGGCAGTGCAAGCGATGGCCACCGCCTTGGGGCTAGCGGAGCGGGTGCAGCTGCGCTGCGAACGGGTGGAACTCACCGGCCGCCAGCAGCCATGCCGCGGCCGCTTTGATCTGGCGATGGCCCGGGCCGTGGCCGCGGCACCAGTGGTGGCTGAATACCTGGTGCCGCTGCTGAAGCCGGAAGGCGAAGCGCTGCTCTATCGCGGCCAATGGAGTGCCGCCGATCAACTGGAGCTGGAGCGGGCGCTCATGCCCCTCCAAGCCCGCATCCGTGACCGCCAAGAACGGGAGCTACCCGCCGGCCGGGGCCAACGCACGGCCCTCTGGGTCCAACCCACCGGCCCCTGCCCGCGCACCTACCCACGGGCCGTGGGGGTACCGAGCAAATTTCCTCTGGGCCACCAGGCCGACCGCCCCTAATTCGCCATCAAGCGCTTGCCTGCGCCTCCGCCCACCCGCTGCCGCAATCGCCGCAGCAACGGCGGGATCTCCTGGCGCCAAGGGCTGGCCGCCAACGCCTGCTGCAGCTCCTGCTCGCTGACGCTCTGATCCAGCGCATCAGCGTTGGCACCGGGGAACCAATGGCTGCCGGCACCAAGCAATCCGTAGCGGGCTCGGGCATAGCCCTCCAGCCCCCAGGCCTCCAGCAGATTGTGCAGCCAGAGCAGGGTGGGCAAGTTGATCTGGCCGGGGGTCTCCTGCCAGGGGGGCAACCCCTGCTCCCAGCTGCTCAGCCACGCGTCCCCGAGGGCCTCCCGGCGTGCCTGCTCGAGGCGCGCCACGATCGGAGGCAACAGGGCATCGGCCTGGGGCAAGAGGCCAACGGCCTCGAGGTGGAGGTCAAGATCCTGCGGCCGGGCCGCCCCCACGCTGATGGTGTGGATGCCAGGGGCAGAGAGGCAGAACAGATCGTTGAACACGATCGGATGCAAAGGCGCGCAGAGCTCCAGCAGTCGGGGCGATGGCGTGTGCAGATGGCCGCCCTTGTCGGTGGGGCTGATCACAAACACCCCCATGTCCTGGGCGATGGCGGCCTCGATCGCGGGGTGGTTGTCCTGGCGAATGAAATACCAGTGCAGATTCACGTAGTCGAAAGCGCCGCTCTCGATCGCTTCCAGGATCAGCGGCAGGGAACCGTGGGTGGAGAAACCCACCGCGCCAACACGCCCCTGCGCCTGCCAGCGCCGCACCACCTCCAGGCAGCCGCCGGGCCTGAGGGTCTGCTCCAGGTGCTCCGGCAGATTGAGGCCATGGATGGCCAGCAGGTCCACCCGCGCCACCGCCAACCGCTGAAAACTCAGCTCCAGCTCGGCCTCGAAAGCCGCGGCGTCAGCCTGGGGCGGCACCTTGGTCTGGAGGATGCGGGCCGGATCAGGGCAGGTCGGCAGCGACCATCCCAACTGCCGCTCCGAACTGCCGTAGTGGCGCGCCGTTTCCACATGGTGGAAGCCCAGCGCTACGGCCCGCTCCAGAGTGGCGCGCACATTGGCCTGACTTTCTGCACTGATCTGATCAGCGGAGAGGTCACTCCAGCTCTGCTGAAAACGCATCCCCCCCAGGGAGAGCACCGGCATCGCCAGCTCGGTGCGCCCGAAGCGACGGGTGGGCAGCATCAGGCCCCTGCCCGAGGCAGCGTGCGGCGGGCACCACCGGGGGTCGGCAGCCCCAGGGGCATCAACTGCTGATGGCGGGTCTGCTCCTCCAGGGCCGGCAGTTCCTCGTAACTCACCCAATGGATGCAATCCACTGGACAGGTGTCGATGGCCTCCTGAATCCGCTCGGTCGTATCACCGTCCTGACGGATCGCCCGCGACCGGCCCCAGTCGGGCTCCACCAGGAATGTATTGGAGGCGACGTGGGTGCAGTAGCGGCAACCGATGCAAACCGGTTCATCCACCCAAACCGCCTTCTGGCGCAGTGCTCCAGCCAAGACCGGTTCTGCGCCAGTGCGCTGAGGCGCAGGGGCGGAAGCAGCTGCGAAGGCAAGGCCGGGATCGATGCTCACGCCGCAGGGCTCACTGCCAGCGGGTCACCACCAGCTCGATCGAACCATCAGCGCTCTGACGCTGCTCGCTCACCTCAAAGCCCTCCTCATGGGAAGCGGCCAGGATGCTGCGCAGGGCGTAGTGCTGGGTGAGCTTGGCCAGGAAGCGCTCCACCGGCACCGGCTGGCGCCACAGGTCGAGATCGGTCACCAGCTCATAGCTGCCGGCAGCGTCGTTCCAACGGAAACCGATGTCTCCGCCGTCTTCGCCGAGCAACGCCAGGTCGGCTTGAACGGTCTGGCCGCGGTAACCACGCACAGGTCGCTCACCCTCGCTGGGGCTGTGGCCGAGGTCACGCAGGGCCTCGATCAGCGCGCTGCGATCGCGCAATTCCGTTTTAACGGTGCTGAAGTGCGACATCAGGAGACCGGAGTGGAGAGGGTCTGCTCGGGGGTCACCGAAGCGGCGGCGGCCTGAAAGGCCTCCGATGTGGACTGGCGCTGCTGCACGCTGCCCAGCCGGGCCTCGATGCGCTCGGTGAGCTGCTCGCAACCGCTGCCGGTGATGCCTTCCACCAGCTCTTCCACGCGGCCATCTGGCCGGATGCGGAAACGAATGGTGTGTTGGGCCATCCCGGGCAGCGGAGTGGGTGGGCGGATGCTAGCCGCGTTGCCGCACCGCTGACGGATCAGGCCAGCAGGCCTTCATCCACCAAGGTCTGAAGCCGCTCCAACACGAGCGGATCCTCCAGCTGCTCCAGGGCCAGCCGCGCCTCATCGCGCACCGCCAGATCGCCGTCGTGCAGCATCGCCCCGAGCAGGAACTCCACCACCTCCTGCTGGCGCGGCTCCACCAGATCTCCGTAGAGCCGCCCGAGCGACCAGGCGCTGTTACTGCGCACCGCCGCCTCGCTATCGATGCGCAGGGCCTGGAGCAACTGTCCGGCAGCTTGATCCGCCTTGGCCAAGCCCGTGGAGCCGGCATCGGCAAGGGAACTGGCAGCCCAGAGGCGCACGGCGGCGATATCGGTTTGCAGAGCCCGGATCAGTGGATTCATCACCGGCGCATCGGGGTAGCTGCTGAGGCTCCAGGCAACGGCCTTGCGCACGTAGCCGTTGCTGTCGTTTTGGAGCAAGGCCAATAGGGGGGTCACGGCCTGGATATCGGGATTGCGACCCAGGGCATACACCGCGCTCATCCGCAGGATCGGACAGCTCACCTCCAGCAGCGGCAGCAGCTGGGCCGGTGCTCGCGGGTCACGGTGTTCGCAGAAGATGCGCAGCCCCTGCATGCGCTCCTCATGGCTGCCCTTGAGCAGCTCAAGACCCAGATCGCACTCAGCCGCCACATCGGCCAGGGCGATCGCAGGGTCGTCGAGGTCGTCGAGCGGATCGCCGAGCAGCTCCTCCGCCAGCTCGCGCGCCAGCATCTCAGGATCCAGCGCCAGCTCGGCGGGACTCTGGGAAAACTCGGGGAACGGGCCGCTCATGCGGGGGATCGTAGGGGTCCAGCCCTTGGCGGTTGTTCAGCTGATCGGGGCAGGCGCCGCCATGTCGCCGGGCAGCCAGATGCGCGCACTGACGGCGAACAGGGCCAGACCAAACAGCAACACAATCGCCGCCGGCAGCAGGGTGGAGCGGAAGAACTGCATGAGCTGAGCCTGGCTTTGTGCCGATTCTGCCGATTCAGCCGCCGCGCCTAGCGTGCCGCCAACCGGCAGTGCTGGATGAGCGGTCAGGATCCACAGCCCCTGGGCAGCACCAAAGGCACCGCCCGCCGGCTGATGGCGGTTGCCGCCGAAGGAGTAGCCAGCGGCACCCCCTACATGGTGGGCACCAAATTGCTGCAGGGCTGGCTCACGGCCACCGGCGTGCCCTTGGGGCTGATCGGCCTGCTGGCCTATGCCGAATTGCCCTACACCCTGAAGATGCTGTGGGCCCCGGCCCTGGATCGCTGGCCGATCCCCTGGCCCGACCGGCGGCGGGGCTGGCTGCTGCTGCTGCAACTGCTGCTGGTGGTCGTGATCGGAGCGATGAGCTGGCTCAGACCAGGTCCGGATCCGGCCCGCCTGACGGCGATCGGGATCATGGCGCTGCTGCTGGCCGTGGTGAGTGCCACCCAGGACATCGTGGTGGATGCCTATCGCACCGATCTCTTGCCGGAGGCTGAGCGGGGCGCGGGTGCAGCGGCCACCAACCTCGGCTACCGCGGCGCCATGTTGGCGGTAGGTGCCGGTGGCTTCATCGCCGCTGATCGCTATGGCTGGCCGCTGGCTTTTGTGGGCGCAGCGGTCCTGATGCTGTTGGTCGTCCCCTTCACGCTGACGGCCCCGCCACTTCCGCCGATCCAGCACCAGGTGAGAAGTTTGCGGCAAGCCGTGCTGGGACCGGTCCGCGAGTTTGTGCATCGCACCGGCCGGGGTCGTGGGGTGATGCTGCTGGCGCTGGTGCTGCTCTACCGCTGGCCCGATGGCCTGCTGAATGTGATGGCGGTGCCGTTTCTGATCCAGCAAGGGTTCTCACCGGCCCTGGTGGGATCGGTGCTGGCGGGCTGGGGGATCGGAGCCACGATCCTCGGCACCATCCTGGGTGGGCTTCTGTTCAGCCGCCTAGGCATGAACCGCTCCCTGTGGCTGTTTGCCCTGATCGGAGCGGCCGGCAACCTGGCCTACTGGGCACTGGCCAGCTTCCATGGAGGCATGACCGCGCTGCTGCTGGCGGTGGGCCTGGAGAACATCGGCGGCGGTTTGGTGGGCGCGGCTTTCGTGGCCCTGCTGATGAGTCTCTGCAACCCACGCTTCTCCGCCACCCAATACGCCCTGCTCTCAGGGGTGTATGCCCTGAGCCGCTCGGTGCTCTCGGGCCAGGCCGGCTTTGTGGCGGAAGGGGTGGGCTGGAGCAGCTTCTTTTTGCTCACCGCGGCCTCCTCGCTACCGGCCTTTCTGCTGATGGCCTGGCTGACGCCCTGGAACGGCACCGGAGCCAAAGGAGCCTTTGATCCCGCCCGAGACGCCACCTGAACCTGGCTTCAGGCGGTGACTGGCTCCAGGCTTCCCTCCAGCCGTCGGCGCAGCTGACCGCAGGCCGCATCGGCATCGAGCCCGCGGCTGGCGCGCACGCTCACGGCCACATGTCGCTCCTGCAAGCCGCGGCGGAAGGCCTCCACCGCCGCTGGTGTGGGGCGCTGGAACTCTTCTTCGGCAATCGGGTTGTAGGGGATCAGATTCACATGGCTCTGGAAACCCCGCAGCAGCTGGGCCAGCGCCGCCGCATGACGCGGCTGATCATTCAGCCCCCCCAGCAGGATGTATTCGAAGCTGACGCGGCGGCCGGTGATCGCCACATAGCGGCGGCAATCCTCGAGCAAGGCTTCGATCGGATAGGCGTGGGCCGTGGGGATCAGCTCCTCCCGCAAACGCTGATCGGGGGCATGCAGGCTCACCGCCAGGGTGAATTGGGCGCGACCCAAGCGTTCCAGTGCCAGCTCTGCCAGCCGCGGCAGCGTGCGCGGCACCCCCACGGTGCTCACGGTGATCTGGCGCTGGGCCATGCCCAGGTCGGTGCAGAGGCACTGGATGGCATCCAGAACCGCCTCAATATTGAGCAGGGGCTCGCCCATCCCCATGAACACCACATGGCTCGGGCGCTGCTCCATTACCTCGCGCACGCTCAGCACCTGATCCACGATCTCGTGCACCGCCAGGGAGCGCTGCAGGCCTCCTTTACCGGTGGCGCAGAAACGGCAGGCCATCGGGCAACCCACCTGGGAGCTCACGCACACCGTGAGCCGCCCTTCCGCGGGGATGCCCACCGTTTCGATGCTCAGCCCGTCATGGGTGCCGAGCAGCAGTTTGGTGGTGCCGTCGCTAGCGATGCTGCGGTGCATCTCCCGTGAGCGCCCCATCCAATCGAAGGCACCATCGGGCGGCTGGGCAGCGAGCTGCTCACGAAACCCCTTGGGCAGCACCGACACCTCTTGGAGCTGGCGAGCGCCCTTGGCGTAGATCCAGTCGTGCAGCTGACGGCCGCGAAAGGCGGCCTGTCCCTGCTCCTTTGCCCAGGCCTCCAGGGCCGGCAGACCCATGCCCAGGAGGGGCTGGCTCACCAGATCAACAGACCATGACCCAGCTGATACTCCACCGCTATAAGAGCGATGAAGCCCAACATGGCCACCCGGCCGTTGAGGCGCTCGGTGTGGGTGTGGAAGCCATAGCGGGGCAGACGCCGCTGTGGCACGAGCTTGGGCTGGATCATGACTCGTCGGTGAGGAGACCCTCTTCCTGGAGACCCTGCATCGCCTCGGGATCAGCGATCAGCTCCTCCTCCAGACCTTCCTCCACCGTGGGACGGGTGAAGGCGGCCATGGTGCTGGCCGTGGCCTCGATGCCGTGGCGGCTGCGGGTTGCCTCCAGATCCTCATCGGAGGGATCGTCGAGCAGCGCATCTGCGCTGCCGGCGGCGGGAGCTGCCGGCATCTCCACGGTGTAATCGGGCCGCAGGTTCTGCATGCGGCGGTAGTTCATCGCATCCTCATCAAGGATGTCGGGGTGGGGGCCCGCCTCGGCGCGCAGTTCCTCCTCGAAGCCGCTGAAGCCCGTACCAGCCGGGATCAGGCGACCGATGATCACGTTCTCCTTGAGACCGCGCAGCCAGTCGC
>JBEDHJ010000122.1:0-6888 GCA_041174205.1 Cyanobacteriota bacterium
CAGGCAACCCGGCAGCTGAATGTCGGGGGGATCCACGGAATACACCGGGATCCGGTGCTCGAGGCCCACCTTGCAGATCGAGGCGAAGGCCTGAATGGTGGCGTAATCGCCGATCTTCACAAACGCCTCCACCTCCTTGGCGGCCAGGGCCTTAGCGGCCTGCAGCACCTCGCCGGAGTTGGCCACCGACTGTTCCACGAGCTCCAGACCACGCTGTTGGGCCTCGCGCCGCAGGATCTTGGCCTCGTAGTCGGAATTGGGCTCGCCCGGATTGAAAATCAATCCCACCCGCTTGAGCTGGGGGTTGATCTCACGGGCCAGATCCAACTCCTTGCCCACGGGGTTGGTGCCCACGGTGCCCACCACATTGGGGCGGTGCTGGCCCACCCCACCGGGCGGCGTGCCGGCTCCGGCGCCCCAGGGATTGGAGCAGTAGCAGAAGATCACGGGCACGCTCTGGGGCATCACCTTCATCGCCGCCTGCAGCGGCGGCGTCCCCACCGCCAACACCATGTCCACCTTCTCGCTGAGGAACTGCTGCATCACCAAGGTGGTGTTGGGCAGTTCGCCGGCCGCATCCTTCTGCAGGAAGGTGACGGTCTCGCCGTTGCGGTAGCCGGCGGCTGCCAAAGCCTGCTCAAAGCCCTCGCGGGTCAGATTCGGAGGCGGGGCGTCCACCATCTGGAGCATCCCGATCAGCGGGCCCTTACGCGGTGTGTTGCTGCCCAGGCGCCCGCAGGCAGCCAGCAGCAGTGATCCTCCTGAAAGAGCCAGAAACTGGCGACGGCGCAGGATCATGACCGTGAGATGCGTTCCTCCGGCACTGTGGCGCTGCCGTAGAGGGCCTGCAATGCGGCGGGGGTGAACTGTTGCCGCTCGGCGGCGCTCCAATCGCCAATCAAGGCGCCGTCCTGCAGCATCAGCAGCCGATCGCCATAGCCCAAGGCCTGCTCGAGGCTGTGGGTCACCATCAGCGTTGTGGTGCCAAGGCGCTGCACGAGCTGCTGCGTGAGCCGCATCACGCTGTCTTCCGCCCGCGGATCTAGGGCGGCCGTGTGCTCATCCAGCAGCAACAATCGCGGCGCCCCCAGGCTGGCCATCACCAGGCTGATGGTCTGGCGCTGTCCGCCGGAGAGCTGGCCCACGGGGGTCTCGAGCCGATCGGCCAACGGCAGGCCCAACTCCTCCAGCAGGGCGGCGTAGCGGCGACGATCGCCGCGGCCGGGATGCAGACCCCAGAGCGCCTGCGGTTGCAGCAGCGAGCGACGCCGACATTCCGCCAGGCGCAGGTTTTCAGCAATGGTGAGCCCAGGAGCCGTGCCATCCAGAGGGTTCTGCATCACCCGACCGATGCTGCGGGCACGGCGATGAGCCTGCAGGCGCAACAGCTCTCTCCCCTCCAGGCGCACCGAACCCATGGCCGCCGGCAGGCTGCCAGCGATCAGGTTGAGCAACGTCGACTTGCCGGAGCCATTGCTGCCGATCAGCACCACGAACTGCCCGCCGGGGCAGTGCAGGTTGAAGCCGTCAAACAACTGACGCCAGCCACCCCCGGGCAATGCATGCCCCCAGGACAGCCCCTCGATCTCCAGGGTCACCGCTCACCCCCCGGCGCCGACAGGCCTGGCAGGCGCAGCCGCCCCAGGCCCAAGGCAGCCAGCAACAGCAGGGCCGTGGCCAGCTTCAGATCCACCGGATCCATGCCGAGCTGCAGAGCCAGAGCGATCATCGCCCGGAACAGCACAGACCCCACCACCACCGCCAGCAGCGCCCAGGTGACGCTGCGCGGCCGCAGCACCGATTCGCCCACGATCACCGCTCCGAGACCGAGGATCAGCGAGCCGATGCCCATGGTCACGTCGGCGAAGCCCTGATAAAGCGCCACCAGCGCTCCGGCCAGAGCCACGAGGGCGTTGCCGGCGGCGATGCCCAGGCAGAGACCCCGGCGGGTGCTGATGCCATTGGCGCGCGCCATCACCGGGTTGTTGCCGATCGCCCGCAAGGCCAAGCCCAGGTCTGTGCGCAGCAACAGCGCCAGCAACACGATCAGACCGCCCATGGCCAACAGCAGAGCGATCAGCCACTGACCATCACTGCCCAGGCCCAGCGGCACGTTGGTGAGGGGGATGTTGGAGCGGCCCATCAGCCGCAGGGTGATCGAGTAGAGCCCGGTGGTGGTGAGGATGCCGGCGAACAGATCATTCACCCCCAGTCGGGTGTGGATCAACCCGGTGACCAGACCCGCCAGCGCCCCCAGCCCGGCCGCCACCAGCAACGCCAACGGCGGCGCCACCTGTTGGGTGAGCAGCAGCGCAGCACTGCCACCACCGAGGGCGAAGGAGCCGTCCACCGTGATATCGGCGAAATTCAGCACGCGCAGGGTGAGATACACGCCGAGAGCCAGACCGGCGTAGGCCAGGCCCTGGTCGATGGCACCGATCCAGATGGAGAGCATCGGCGCATCATGGCGGCGCTGAGTCGGCGGGCCAGCCTCAGGCTCAACTGCGAAACAGGCGGGAATAGAGCTCGGCGTGCTGCAGCTGAGCCAGGCCAGCCCCAACGCCTCCGTTCCAGAGCTGATGGGGGTCGGCTGCGGCCAGATGGACAGCCCGCTCAGCCATCAGCGAAGCCAGGGCCAGCTGCAGCCGCTGCCCCTGGGTCGGGCCCAAGGGCACCAGGCGTACGGCGGCACTGATCTGATTGGCGACCCAGCCATAGAGGTAGGCCTCCTCCATGGCGGGAGAGTCCAGCTCGAGGCAGACCGCCGCCCAGGCAAAGGCTGCGGGCCAGGCCAACGGTGCGACTGGGCCGGGCAACGGCCAGCCCAGATCGGCGAGCAGCTGCAACAGCGACTGTCCCATCTGTCGCTGCTGGGCCCGCAACTCGGGCGCCTCCCGCTGCACCAACAGCCAGCCATCCAGGCTCTCAAGCGCACGGGCATCGGCAACCCCTTGCTGCCACTGCCGCCAGGCGGTTGCCAGGGGGGCCAGGGCTGCGGTCTCGATCGCCACCGCGCCGCGCTGCAACTCAGCCACCAGCCAGGTTTCCAGGGCCTCAACCCCCGCGATGGTGCCGCGCTGCACCAGCAGCTCCAAACCTTCCGAATAGCTGAACGCCCCCACCGGCAGGGCCGGACTCACCAGCTGGAACAGCCTCAGGCGCGCGGCGTGATCCACAGCGCAACCTCAGTGGTGATGGCCGTGGTCGCCATGGTGATGGCCCAGGCCTTCGTAGGCCCCGGCCTCCGGTTGAAAGGGCAGCTGCAGCAACTCCACCTGCAAACCCCGCTGCCGCAACAGATCCGCCAACACACTGTCCTGAAGCAGCACCAGGCGATCGACATGCAGCTCCATCGCCACGTGGCGGTTGCCCAGGTGATAGGCGGCCTGGAGCAGCGCCAGGGGATCAGCGCTGCGCACCTCCATCACCGGCTCGGCCGCTGCCTCCACCTGCACCAGCAGGGCGCCATCGTCGCTGCGCAACAGCTCACCGGGTTGCAAGGCCGCGCCCCGGGGCAGTTGCAACACCAGATCGCGCCCGCAAGCGGAGCGGCGATGGCCCCGCAGGCTGGTGCGCTGATCCGCATCAAGGGGCAGCCGCAACGGCGCCGGCAGAGCCAAAGCCTCCGTGGGCGACAGGCGCTCCACCAGCAGGGGCGCGGCGTGTTGCGGCATCAGGCTTGCGCGGGCTGATTCGGGTCACCCTGACGGGCGCCCGGGTGCCACTCTGTAGCCACGGCTACCCAAGGGCGCCTCAGCGGCGCTGAGCATGCAGCGATGAGCGCAACCCCGGCGGCCCCATCCCCAGCGGCCGAGCCATCGGGCTGGCAGGCAGCCGCCACCCTGCGGTTCAGCGAACGGGGCGGCATCACCCACCACCAGGGCGGGGCCACTGCGCCCTTGAAGTTGATGCGGGCCTTCCCCCAGGCCAGCGGCCACTGCGAACTGCCCCTGCTGCACACCGCCGGCGGCCTGGTGGGCGGCGATCAACTGCAACTGCAGGCGGAGCTGGAGCGCGGCAGCCGCGCCCTGATCACCAGCGTGGCCGCGCAGAAGGTGTATGGCAGCGTGCGGCGCTCCCGCTGCCACCCGCAGGGGCGCTGGGCCCAACAGCAGCTTGAGTTTCACCTGGCCGAGGGGAGCGACCTGGAATGGCTCCCCCAGGAGCTGGTGCTCTACGCCGATGCCCTCTATCAGCAGGATCTGGAGGTGACCCTGGCCGATAACGCCAGCTTCCTGGCGATGGAGGTGGTGCGCCTGGGGCGCACCGCCGCTGGCGAAGGGCTGGACGCCGGCTGCTGGCGCTCCAGCCTGCACATCCGCCGCGAGGGATCCAACGGCCAGCCCCCCCGCTGGGAACTGGTGGATCGGCTGCAGCTGAACGGCGATGGGCTCACGGGTGAACACGGCATGGCGGGCCAGCCGGTGTTTGGCTCGCTCGTGTGGGCGGCACCGCAGCCCTTAGGGGCTGAGGCGCTGCAGCAGCTGCTGACCGAAGCCCGCGCCGCCCGCAGCGGCCTGGAAGGAACGATGGCCTGCGGGGCCCTTGAGCAGGGCCTGGTGGCCCGCTACCGCGGTCCTTCCAGCCAGGCGGCGCGCTACTGGTTCTGCCGGCTTTGGGCCCTGATCCGCCAGACGCGCGGGCAGGCGCCACCACAGCTGCCACGGGTGTGGCCGTTCCAGGAAGACCCCTGGGCTCCCTCCAAGGCGAGCAACAGGCGAGAAGCAAATTGTTCAGCCTGAACACGACTGCCCCGCGGCGCCGATCAGAGTGAACAACTTGACTGGGCTTTGCGCTCCAGCTGCTCCCTCGCCATGCACCTGACCCCTCAGGAGAAGGACAAGCTCCTGATCGTGACCGCAGCCCTGCTGGCGGAACGGCGCCTCAACCGAGGCTTGCGACTGAATCACCCGGAGTCGGTGGCCTGGCTCAGCTTCCTGGTGCTGGAGGGCGCACGCGATGGCAAGAGCGTGGCAGAACTGATGCAGGAGGGCACCACCTGGCTGACGCGCGAGCAGGTGATGGAGGGCGTACCCGAGTTGGTGCATGAGGTGCAGATCGAAGCGGTGTTTCCCGATGGCACGAAGCTGGTGACCCTGCACGACCCGATCCGCTGAGCCCACCCGCTAGAGAGCAAGCCAATGCCCCCTCTGATTCCCGGCGAACTGATTCCTGAACCCGGCGACCTGGAGCTCAATGCCGGCCGTCCCGTCACCACCCTGCTGGTGGCCAACAGCGGCGATCGGCCTGTGCAGGTGGGCTCCCACTTCCATTTCTTTGAGGCGAACGCGGCGCTGCAGTTCAACCGCGAACAGGCCCGCGGCCTGCGGCTCGACATTCCCGCCGGCACCGCCGTGCGCTTTGAGCCTGGCGACAGCCGCGAGGTGCAGCTGGTGCCCTTCGCCGGTGAGCGGCGCATCTTCGGTTTCAACGGCCTGGTGAACGGCCCCCTCGACTAACCCCCATGCCTTACCGCATTTCCCGCCGCGCCTACGCCGAGACCTACGGCCCCACCACCGGCGACCGCCTGCGCCTCGCCGACACCGAGCTGATCCTGGAGGTGGAGCGCGACTTCACCGTGTACGGCGATGAGGTGAAGTTCGGCGGCGGCAAGGTGATCCGCGATGGCATGGGTCAGGCCCAGACCACCCGCGCCGACGGTGCGGTGGACACGGTGATCACCAACGCCCTGATCCTCGATTGGTGGGGGATCGTCAAGGCCGACATCGGCCTGCGCGATGGCCGCATCGTGGCGATCGGCAAAGCCGGCAACCCCGACACCCAAGCCGGCGTGGACATCGTTGTGGGCCCGGGCACCGAGGCCATCGCCGGCGAGGGCCACATCCTCACGGCGGGCTCGATCGACACCCACGTGCACTTCATCTGCCCGCAGCAGATCGAAACGGCCCTGGCCAGCGGGGTGACCACCCTGATGGGCGGCGGCACCGGCCCCGCCACCGGCACCAACGCCACCACCTGCACCCCCGGCGCCTTCCACATCACCCGCATGCTCCAGGCCGCCGAAGGCCTGCCGGTGAACCTGGGCTTCTACGGCAAGGGCAACGCCTCCACCCCCGAAGCGATCGAAGAACAGATCCGCGCCGGCGCCTGCGGCCTCAAGCTCCACGAAGACTGGGGCACCACCCCCGCCGCGATCGACTGCTGCCTCACGGTGGCCGACCGCTTCGACGTGCAGGTGTGCATCCACTCCGACACGCTTAACGAAGCGGGTTTCGTGGAAGACACGATCCGCGCCATCGGCGGCCGCACGATCCACACCTTCCACACCGAAGGGGCTGGCGGCGGCCACGCTCCCGACATCATCAAGATCTGCGGCGAGGCCAACGTGCTGCCCAGCAGCACCAACCCCACCCGGCCCTACACGGTGAACACGCTCGAGGAGCACCTCGACATGCTCATGGTGTGCCACCACCTCGATCCGCGGATCCCGGAAGACGTGGCCTTCGCCGAATCGCGCATCCGCCGCGAAACGATCGCCGCCGAAGACATCCTTCACGACATCGGCGCCTTCTCGATCATCGCCAGCGACTCCCAGGCCATGGGCCGGGTGGGTGAGGTGATCACCCGCACCTTCCAGACCGCCCACAAGATGAAGGTGCAACGCGGAGCGTTGCCGGAAGACAGCAGCCGCAACGACAACACCCGCCTGAAGCGCTACATCGCCAAAACCACGATCAACCCAGCCATCGCCCATGGCATCGACCACCAGGTGGGCTCGGTGGAAGTGGGCAAGCTGGCGGATCTGGTGCTCTGGAAGCCGGGCTTCTTCGGCGTGAAGCCGGAGCTGGTGCTCAAGGGCGGCTCGATCGTGTGGGCCCAGATGGGCGATGCCAACGCCTCGATCCCCACCCCCGGCCCGGTGCACGG